>NZ_JAMBPS010000181.1:0-691 GCF_024206515.1 Paraburkholderia sp. CNPSo 3281
ACTTAGATGTTTCAGTTCGCCGCGTTCGCTTCACATGACCTATGTATTCAGTCATGGATACTCCATTCGGAGTGGGTTTCCCCATTCGGACATCTACGGATCAAAGCTCGTTTGCCAGCTCCCCGTAGCTTTTCGCAGGCTACCGCGTCCTTCATCGCCTGTGATCGCCAAGGCATCCACCACATGCACTTGTTCGCTTGACCCTATAACGGGTGTGTCTCGGCCATGATTGCTCACGGCGAGGCTCACCCGCTACAGGTTGAGTATTCGTGTTGCGCCGTATTTCAAGGCAATCTTTCGATCACTTAAAAATACATTGATACAATCACAACCCTGATTCACCTACTTGACGGCCATCTCTGTCCGCGTTCGGATGAATCTCTTTACTACTTCTTCCTGATTGTTAAAGAACGACAGCCGATATGGTGTTACTTATATCGCCCTGACTGGCTCAATCGCCAATGCAAAAGGTTCTGCTTCGTGCAGAACGCTGTGCATTGAGGATTGGTGGAGGATGACGGGATCGAACCGACGACCCCCTGCTTGCAAAGCAGGTGCTCTCCCAGCTGAGCTAATCCCCCGCTCGTAACCACTCAAACTCAGGTCATCTGCCCAACTCCCTTCGGGAGTGAGATGCTCGTAAGTGCTAAAGCACCAACGATCATCGCAAAATTGGTGGGTCTGGATGGAT
>NZ_JAMBPS010000182.1:0-691 GCF_024206515.1 Paraburkholderia sp. CNPSo 3281
CCATGCCCAGCCGATTCCAGTTGATCAGGTCAGCCAGCCGCACCAGCGGATGTTTCAGGTTGATCTGCTCACGCAGGGGCTGCCGGAAGAAATCTCCCTCTGTCACAGGCGTCTTCGGACCCATCCGCACCTCGTCAGGATTTGCAGGATTTCGGCATCAATATGCCAGGTCTCTGCAAATCCCACAATGCTATTTCGGCCTCGGAGCCTTGCCGCATAAGCCTTCGCGGATTGTTCAAGGCCGACTAATTGACTCGCGATAAAGGGTGCGCTCGCGGATTCGCTGCCTGACGGGAGCCATAGATACTATGGAGGGGCCGCGGAAGTAAGCCTCCTTGAGTAAAACGAGGATTCCGACACCCGTTTTCCGAGAGGAGTACGCAAATGAATGCGCCTCGCACAGCCCCTCACGGGCAAGATACAACCATCACCGGATCGCTGTATGTGCGTATTTCGGCGAAGCCGAACACGGATTTCGGTTGAAGTCGAACAGTGTTTCCGGAGGAAGATGAACAACCGTTTCGCTTGAAGTCGAACGGTTTCGGAGAATTCCGGAATTGGTGTTCGGCGCTCCGAAATGCGTGTTCATCTTCCCGAAATCGGTGTTCAGCCTGCCGAAACGGCTGTTCACCCCACCGAAATGCGTGTTCGGTGGACCGAAACGAAAGGTGTGGTTTCGGTTGGCGGTACT
>NZ_JAMBPS010000183.1:0-656 GCF_024206515.1 Paraburkholderia sp. CNPSo 3281
GTGAGCCTCGCCGTGAGCAATCATGGCCGAGACACACCCGTTATAGGGTCAAGCGAACAAGTGCATGTGGTGGATGCCTTGGCGATCACAGGCGATGAAGGACGCGGTAGCCTGCGAAAAGCTACGGGGAGCTGGCAAACGAGCTTTGATCCGTAGATGTCCGAATGGGGAAACCCACTCCGAATGGAGTATCCATGACTGAATACATAGGTCATGTGAAGCGAACGCGGCGAACTGAAACATCTAAGTAGCCGCAGGAAAAGAAATCAACCGAGATTCCCAAAGTAGTGGCGAGCGAAATGGGACCAGCCTGTACTCTTTATCTGTAGCGTCAGCCAAACACTCTGGAAAGTGTGGCCATAGTGGGTGATAGCCCCGTAGGCGAAGACGCAATGGAAGAACTAGGTGTACGACAAGTAGGGCGGGACACGTGAAATCCTGTCTGAAGATGGGGGGACCATCCTCCAAGGCTAAATACTCGTGATCGACCGATAGTGAACCAGTACCGTGAGGGAAAGGCGAAAAGAACCCCGGGAGGGGAGTGAAACAGATCCTGAAACCGCATGCATACAAACAGTCGGAGCCTCGCAAGGGGTGACGGCGTACCTTTTGTATAATGGGTCAGCGACTTACATTCAGTGGCAAGCTTAACCGAA
>NZ_JAMBPS010000184.1:0-655 GCF_024206515.1 Paraburkholderia sp. CNPSo 3281
GAAGCCATGGCTCTCGGCGCGCCCTGGCGACAGCGGTAGCATCCGATCCTTACGATCCAGAGCTTGAATTGCCGTCTTCTCGTCCACGCAGAACACCACCGCATGTGCGGGCGGGTTCAGATACAGGCCGATGACGTCTGCAGCCTTGGTCTCGAAGTCAGGGTCGTTTGAGACCATGTGCGTATCGAGTCGATGGGGGCGCACGCCGTGCTTGCGCCAGATGCGCTGTACCGTCGAGGCGCCTACATCACCCAGAGCCGCCGCAAGCTTATAGCTGCTCCAATGCGTCGAGCCGTCCGAGGGCCGGTGCTTAAGCGTGAGATTCAGAACCCGCGCCTCGAGCTTTTCAGGCGGATGCACAGGAGCTCGTCCCGGATGGCGCGCGTACAGGCCTGCCAACCGCTCCGCCAAAAACCGACTCGACCAACGGGTAATGAAGCGCGAGTCACATCGCAGCCGCTGCATGATCGCCTCACGTGCTTCGCCTTCATCAAGCATCAAGATCAGCCGTGCACGCCGCGCGTCCGCTGCGCGCACCGTTTGGCTACGAGTTGCTGACAGCAATTGTTTGCGCTCAAGCGTGGTCAAATTCATCTTTTCCATGCGTTTCATTGAATACCAAATAAGGTGCTTTTTCAATGACGCAATGGACTAG
>NZ_JAMBPS010000185.1:0-652 GCF_024206515.1 Paraburkholderia sp. CNPSo 3281
GACTCTTCTTGCGCACCCAACATTGACCTGCCTCGAACCGGTAACCCAGGAACTCGAACCCGTGACCCTCCAGCCGGCAATCCCCAACGTGGGTTTTGTCAGGATGCAGTGTCAAGCCGTTCGCATCCACCCAAGCCCGCATGCGAGTGAGCGCATCTTCCGCTTCCTCACGTGTACGGCATAACACCACAGCGTCATCCGCGTAGCGCACCATGACCAGCCCTGCCTGTCGCATTTCCACGTCAAGCTCGTGCAGGTACAGATTTGCCAACAAGGGGCTAACAACCGCCCCTTGAGGACTGCCGGAAGTCGGCGTCCAACGCGTCATGTCTTCCATGATGTCTTGCTTGAGAAAGTACTGGATGAGTTCCAGAACCCGGCCGTCCGAGATTCGCCCTGCCACTCTCGCAAGAAGCGGTGAGTGTGGAATCGAGTCGAAATAGCTTTGCAGGTCGGCATCGACCACCCAGCAGTAGCCCGCTTTCACATGCCGGTCTACCTCGCGCAGCGCATCCTTGCAGCCCAAGCCCGGGCGAAAGCCGTAGCTTCTCGGCTCGAACTCATGTTCAAAGATCGGCTCGATCACCAGCTTTAGGGCCGCTTGAACTACGCGGTCTTTTACAGCGGGGATGCCGAGCGGGCGGCGTCCTTT
>NZ_JAMBPS010000186.1:0-638 GCF_024206515.1 Paraburkholderia sp. CNPSo 3281
TCAAGGGTAGGTAAGGTTTTTCGCGTTGCATCGAATTAATCCACATCATCCACCGCTTGTGCGGGTCCCCGTCAATTCCTTTGAGTTTTAATCTTGCGACCGTACTCCCCAGGCGGTCAACTTCACGCGTTAGCTACGTTACCAAGTCAATGAAGACCCGACAACCAGTTGACATCGTTTAGGGCGTGGACTACCAGGGTATCTAATCCTGTTTGCTCCCCACGCTTTCGTGCATGAGCGTCAGTATTGGCCCAGGGGGCTGCCTTCGCCATCGGTATTCCTCCACATCTCTACGCATTTCACTGCTACACGTGGAATTCTACCCCCCTCTGCCATACTCAAGCCTTGCAGTCACCAATGCAGTTCCCAGGTTAAGCCCGGGGATTTCACATCGGTCTTACAAAACCGCCTGCGCACGCTTTACGCCCAGTAATTCCGATTAACGCTCGCACCCTACGTATTACCGCGGCTGCTGGCACGTAGTTAGCCGGTGCTTATTCTTCCGGTACCGTCATCCCCGGCGGATATTAGCCACCAGGATTTCTTTCCGGACAAAAGTGCTTTACAACCCGAAGGCCTTCTTCACACACGCGGCATTGCTGGATCAGGCTTTCGCCCATTGTCCAAAATTCCCCACT
>NZ_JAMBPS010000187.1:0-634 GCF_024206515.1 Paraburkholderia sp. CNPSo 3281
ACCTGAAGACGCGAGGCGTGCAGGATATCCTGATCGCCGTCACCGACGGCCTGAAGGGTATGCCCGAGGCGCTGGGTGCGGTGTTCCCAGCCACGACGCTGCAAACCTGCATCGTCCATCTGATCCGTAATTCGCTGGACTACGCGAGCTGGAAGGACCGGCGGGGACTTGCGTCGGCCATCAAGCCGATCTACACGGCTGCGGGCGCTGAGGCAGCTCTCGCCGAACTGGACGCATTCGAACAGGGTGACTGGGGCAAGAAATTCCCGACCGTGGTGGCCGCCTGGCGTCGGGCCTGGGATCGCGTGATCCCCTTCTTCGCGTTTCCGCCAGCGGTGCGCAAAGTGATCTACACGACCAACGCCATTGAAAGCGTGAACGCCCAGCTACGCAAGATCGTCAAGACGCGTGGGCACTTCCCCACGGACGAGGCCGCGACCAAACTGCTGTGGCTGGCCTTGCGCAATATCACGGCTGACTGGAGCCGTGCCGCACATGACTGGAAAGCCGCGATGAACCAGTTCGCGATCCTCTACGAGGATCGCTTCACCAGGAATCATTTGTAGAATGCAATTGATGACCTGCCAGACGGCAGGTTTTTATCTGCCTTGCACACAAAAATTCAGACACTTCC
>NZ_JAMBPS010000188.1:0-630 GCF_024206515.1 Paraburkholderia sp. CNPSo 3281
GATCGGCGCGTCGAACTACACGGGTGCGCGCGTCGAGGAAGCGCTCGCGGTTTCGACGAAGTCCGGCCTGCCCGCGTACCAGATCATCCAGCCCGAATACAACCTGTACGACCGCGCCCGGTACGAGGCCGATCTCGAACCGGTGGCCATGGCGCAGAAGCTTGCGGTCGTGCCCTATTACAGTCTCGCGAGCGGCTTTCTCTCGGGCAAGTACCGTTCGCGTGAGGATCTCGCGAAGAGCACGCGTGGCTCGCGCGTCGAGAAGTACCTCGATCACCGCGGTATCCGGATCCTCGCGGCGCTCGACTATGTGGCCGAGCGTCACGGCAGCACGCTCGCGGCGGTTGCGCTGGCGTGGCTGATCGCGCGCCCGAGCATTACCGCGCCGATCGCGAGCGCGACCTCGCTGGATCAGCTGGAGAGCCTCGCGGCGGCGGTACGGTTGAAGCTCGATCCCGCCGACATCCAGGCGCTCAACGACGCGAGCGCCTGACGGCAAAGGCATTAACCCAGGTGTCCTAATTGACAGGGCGGGCGCGGCGGCCGTGGCAAGCCGCGCAAGTCCCTGAGTAGAATCAAGAAACCCTGGTCGGGCAGATCTTTTCCTGATATGATTGGGAGTGAATTGAG
>NZ_JAMBPS010000189.1:0-628 GCF_024206515.1 Paraburkholderia sp. CNPSo 3281
GAGACACACCCGTTATAGGGTCAAGCGAACAAGTGCATGTGGTGGATGCCTTGGCGATCACAGGCGATGAAGGACGCGGTAGCCTGCGAAAAGCGGTGGGGAGCTGGCAAACGAGCTTTGATCCACCGATATCCGAATGGGGAAACCCACTCCGAATGGAGTATCCATGACTGAATACATAGGTCATGTGAGGCGAACGCGGCGAACTGAAACATCTAAGTAGCCGCAGGAAAAGAAATCAACCGAGATTCCCAAAGTAGTGGCGAGCGAAATGGGACCAGCCTGTACTCTTTATCTGTAGCGTCAGCCAAACACTCTGGAAAGTGTGGCCATAGTGGGTGATAGCCCCGTAGGCGAAGACGCAATGGAAGAACTAGGGGTACGACAAGTAGGGCGGGACACGTGAAATCCTGTCTGAAGATGGGGGGACCATCCTCCAAGGCTAAATACTCGTGATCGACCGATAGTGAACCAGTACCGTGAGGGAAAGGCGAAAAGAACCCCGGGAGGGGAGTGAAACAGATCCTGAAACCGCATGCATACAAACAGTCGGAGCCTCGCAAGGGGTGACGGCGTACCTTTTGTATAATGGGTCAGCGACTTACATTCAGTGGCAAGCTTAACCGAA
>NZ_JAMBPS010000190.1:0-613 GCF_024206515.1 Paraburkholderia sp. CNPSo 3281
CCCCTTGAGTATGTGTGACTGGGGGATTAGCTCAGCTGGGAGAGCACCTGCTTTGCAAGCAGGGGGTCGTCGGTTCGATCCCGTCATCCTCCACCAATCCTCAATGCACAGCGTTCTGCACGAAGCAGAACCTTTTGCATTGGCGATTGAGCCAGTCAGGGCGATATGAGTAACACCATATCGGCTGTCGTTCTTTAACAATCAGGAAGAAGTAGTAAAGAGATTCATCCGAACGCGGACAGAGATGGCCGTCAAGTAGGTGAATCAGGGTTGTGATTGTATCAATGTATTTTTAAGTGATCGAAAGATTGCCTTGAAATACGGCGCAACACGAATACTCAACCTGTAGCGGGTGATCTTGAAAGAGACACACCCGTTATAGGGTCAAGCGAACAAGTGCATGTGGTGGATGCCTTGGCGATCACAGGCGATGAAGGACGCGGTAGCCTGCGAAAAGCGGTGGGGAGCTGGCAAACGAGCTTTGATCCACCGATATCCGAATGGGGAAACCCACTCCGAATGGAGTATCCATGACTGAATACATAGGTCATGTGAGGCGAACGCGGCGAACTGAAACATCTAAGTAGCCGCAGGAAAAGAAATCAACCGAGAT
>NZ_JAMBPS010000020.1:0-123662 GCF_024206515.1 Paraburkholderia sp. CNPSo 3281
ATGGCGTGCAGGGAGGAAGCATCCTGGCCGGCGTCGCCCGACACCATCAGATCGCGCTCGCTGAGCCAGTTACGGAAGCTCGCATCCCAGATCGAGGTACTGCCGATCACGGCCGTGTCGCCAACCAGGAACAGTTTGTCGTGCATGCGATGCGAAATCTCGACGAGATCGGATCGTGGATGGAAGATTCGGAGTTCAATGCCGGGAGCCACCTCGTGCAGGGCGACGATGAACTCGTCCTCGAACGGGCAGTGCGGCTCGGGGCCGATGCCGTCGATCAGCAGCTTGACCGGCACGCCTCGGCGCGCCGCCTCGACCAGATGACGCAACAGCAGGCCGCCGGTCTGATCGATTTCGAAGATGTAGGCGAGGATGCGGATCTGTTCGGTAGGCGTGGCACGGTCGACCAGCGCAATCCGCGACTGCATCAACTGACCGTCGTCAAGACTGGCGACCAGGTCGACACATTGCGCGCGGCCTTGCTGAGAAGAGGCAAACACGCATGCCAGAATGAGCGCCAGGCTTCTTGCTGTGGTCATGATGTAGCGAACTGGTTCGATGTGTCTCCGGCCCTACGTCCTCGAAGGTCTGGAAGGCTTTGTCGCGTAAGCGCGGTCAAGTAGCCCGCTGTTACTTCGAGAAGGTGAACAGAACGGCGAGCCCGAGATAGTTACCGTGGACAAGAGCGGCGCGAATCTGGCTGCACATTAAGCACGCAGTGGACAGGACATCCGCGCAGTTGAAAGAATGGCTTTTCAGAATGTCCGATTGTCGCCGATCTATGAGCACTGTTCCAACGACCGCTCATGGCCCAGAGCGTGTCAAAACGCCTGGCCAGAGGGAATTAACGAGATCTGCCTCGGCACAGGTGGCGGCATGTGAATTGTAGGAACGCTCACTACAAATCAAAGCCGTACAGATTACGAGGGCTCAACAATCCCGTGCGGGCATCACGCCCGCATCGCCGTCATAACCGTTTCCGGACCGAGTAGCTTGATCACCCCGCACGTGCAAGCTCATCTCCGTGCTCACCCGCTCGATAGTTTTTGTCTGGAAATGGGTTGCACCCATCCACGCCTCGATCGTCCCAAATGGATGCTCGACAGTCTGCCGTCGAATTCGCATCATCTCAGGGGCGTGGTCAAGTCGCGCCTGGATCTCATCCAGCACCCAGCGTGCCACGCGAAGTTGAGGGCCCGGCGTGCAGTCCCTTTTTAGCGAACATTGCTGGCAATTAGAACTCCAATACTTATTGAGTTTCAGGCCGTGCTCGACGGTCGAGAATCGCCAAATGAGCCGCTCGCCTGCCGGGCACCGATACTCGTTCGTATCTCCTCGCTCTTGTAGTAGCCGCGATTCGCAACTGCGGTGAGCTTGTCGATGCCCATCTCTGTACGGGCGAGCTTCGCCATCGACGTCAACTGATCACGATCAATGCCGTTATTGCTAACGACGTGCGCGACGATCTGTTCTGGCCTTCGCGATGGCAGGCTCCTGGCGATCCGCGTTTCCATCGCCTCGAGATAGCGGGCGATACTTGACTCGATGTCGCGCATGCGTCGTTCGAGCTTGGCGCTCGTGAAGTTGCGCTCGCGATGGGTTCACCGCCCTGACCTTGCACGATTGCAAGACAAGATTGCAGCCTTGAGGGAACAGATGCAGAGCCTCAAGGAGATCGAGGACAAGCTGAAAGAAGCCACCAGACGCACAGATATCGCTCACGGATCCGGATGCCCGTTGGATGAAGACCCGAGGAACCGGAGTCGTGGGCTACAACGTCCAGACGGCGGTTGACACGAAGCACCATCTGATCGTTCAAGGCGACGGCTGGATTGAATACGGTTCAGGTAACCGTAGATGTAGATCTTGAGCATCACCCCCGGATGATACGAAGGCCGACCCGTTAGCGCTGGCTCAACGCCTTCAAATCCGAGCTTGTGAAGATCCAGCTCATTGACAAAAACATCCACCACGGGTACCGGATTGGTGTCTGTCATGTAGTCATCAAGCGCTTCGGGCTTTCATCGTCCCAATGTCAGCTATCGGACGGCGAGCGGCCCGTCACACCGCGTGTGGGCTGCGGGGGTGTCCCGGTTTTGTTCGGCACATAGGGCGCGGGTACGCACGACTACAGCCGCACTTGACCGTAGTCGCACTGTAGAGCGCATGGCACGCTCAGCGGACCAACCGCTTCAACCCGCCAACCTCGTGATCGCTACCTGGCTGCCCGCTTGCTCCCGCAGACGAAACTTCTGGATTTTGCCTGTAGCGGTCTTGGGCAATTCCCCGAAAATCACGCGACGAGGGCATTTGAAATGCGCTAGCCACTCCCGGCAGAACAAGATGACATTCTGCTCCGTGATGTTGGAGGCGTCCGGCCTCAGTTCGACAAACGCACAGGGAGTCTCGCCCCATTTGTCATCCGGCTGAGCGACGACGGCCACGTTGAGCACGCCGGATATGCGATAGATGACCTCCTCCACTTCTACAGACGAGATATTTTCTCCCCCCGAGATGATGACGTCCTTGGAGCGGTCTGTGATCTGGATATAGCCGTCTGGGTGAACGACGGCAAGATCTCCGGTATGAAACCAACCGCCGGCGAAAGCTTTTGCCGTTGCGTCGGCATTCTTGAAGTATCCCATCATTACCGTATTCCCCCGGACCATGACCTCGCCGCAAGATTTGCTATCGGCTGGCACCGGTTCAAGCGTCGCAAGATCGGCCACCGACATGTTCTCGAACGCGGCCGCTCGTACACCTTGCCGTGCTTTCAATTTTCCTTGCTGCTCCGGCGGCAACGTATCCCACTCGTCGTGCCATGCACAGCTGATTGGCGTACCGGCAATCTCGGTGATTCCAAAGACGTGGTCGACGTCGAAACCCATTGCGCCAACGGCCTCGAGAACGGCCGCGGGCGCCGGCGAGCCCGCGGTAAGGACCCGCACACGACGCGGCAGCGGCTGCCGTTCCGATTCGGGCATGTTCGCGATGCCTGCGAGGACAATCGGTGCCGCACAAAAATGATCGACACCGTGTTCGGAGATGGCCGAAAGAATATTCGCGGCATTCACCTTGCGCAAACAGACGTGCGTTCCCGCTGCGGCCGTAATTGCCCATGTGAAGCACCAGCCGTTCGCGTGGAACATGGGAAGTGTCCACAGGTAAATCGGCGCACGGGGGAGCGGCCAGTTCGTCATCTGCAAGAGGCTCATCAGATACGTGCCCCGGTGGCTCGGAACGACGCCTTTCGGGTCGCCAGTGGTGCCCGAGGTGTAGTTCAAGGCGATCGGAGTCCACTCATCGGCCGGGCGGCGGCCCGCAAATGCCGGATCACCGCCCGCCAGCAGCGACTCGTAGTCAGTTTCCCCGATGGTGGGACCGTCAGGTGCTTCGTGATCGTTGATGTCTATCAAGCGCGGCGGATTGGGAACTGACTGCAACGCTTTCTCAACGAGCGGTGCAAATTCCCGGTCCACGAGCAGGAGTTTGCATTCTCCGTGGCGCAGAATGAATGCAATGCCCTCAGCATCAAGGCGGCAATTAATGGCATTGAGAACGGCCCCCGAGAGAGGGACGCCGAAGTGTGCCTCAAGCATGGCGGGGGTGTTCGGCGCAATGATCGACACCGTGTCGCCCGGTTCAATCCCCAATTGAACGAGCGCCGACGCGAAGCGATAGCAACGCTCGCGCGTTTTCGCCCACGTCTGGCGGAAGTCGCCATGAATGATCGCGGTTCGATTTGGATAAACGTCAGCGGTTCGATCGAGAAAGGTCAAGGGCGTCAATGGAACGTGGTTTGCCGCGTTCTTCTCAAGTCCTCGAGAATAGGCCGTTGCACTCATGACTTTGTCTCCATTTCATTCATTATAAAAAGTAGTGAAATCGCGTACCGGACTGCGCTCCGTTACCAGAGTGTTCTCGATGCAGCTGTGATCCGCATAACCCAGACTCATTCCGCACACCAACATGTGATTGTCGGGAATGGACAGTTCGTTGGCGATGACACGGTGGAACTTGTTGAAAGCCGCCTGCGGGCACGTATCGAGGCCCCGCGCCCGGGCGGCGATCATGACGCTTTGCAGGAACATGCCCGTGTCCAGCAGACTTCCTTCGCGCATGACCCGGTCAACCGTGAAAAACAGGCCCACGGGTGCATCAAAGAAGCGGTAGTTGCGACCGTGCTGGACGTGCATCCGCTCCTTGTCACCCTTCTCGATGCCCAGCAGGCCATACAGGTTCCAACCAACCTCACGCCGGCGATCCACATACGGTGCGATCCATTCGCGCGGGTAGTAATCATAGGGCTCGTCCAGGCCGGAGCTGCGAACGGGATCGTCATTGATTTCGTTGATGGCGGCAGACAGGCGGGACTTCATTGCGCCTGTCACGACATGCACATGCCAGGGCTGGATATTGACGCCGGTTGCGCTGAAGCGAGCCACGTCGAGGATGGCCTCGATTTGCTCGCGAGGAACCGGCGTGGGCAGGAAAGCACGAACGCTGCGCCGCGTTACCAGCGCCCAATCGACGGCTCGGGCCACGTCGGCAAACGAGTTCAAGGGAGGAGGAGATAGACGGTTCATTTCGATGCCGGCATTGAAAGTTGCTTTGCACTGAGCCATGTGGCGTTTGTTGAGGGTGGAGTTCATACAAGCCGCGCTATTCGTGAAAATCTCGGCCATAAAGCTGCGTATGGCAGAAACATTGCCGCCTTGTGGCGCCGGGATCGACCGTTGCCGTCGCGCTGTAACCAGTGTCAGGCGGACACAGCTGACAATCCATGTCCATCAACTTCAACCTGAATGAGGTCACCGAACACCCGCTTTCCGGCGTCGCGCCATTAGGGGCAGCCCGCGAATTTGTCAGGCGACGACACCGATTTCCAGTTGGAGAAATCGGTTCTCAGGAGAACGACCATATCGGGCCAACTTGCATCGGTTTGCCGGTGCGAGCCACAACCGGGGATGATCCGCATCGATCAGCTCCGCGCGATGGTCGAGCCGCATGCCGTATAACGGAGGTATCTGGAATGCGATGACCCCGGTCAGTGTGGCGGCGAACTGGATGCCGTAGCGCTTCGTTGATGACGTGATGCTGTGCATCGGGCCGGAACATATGCGCCCAGTCGCGTCAGCGCTCGCAATTCCGCGCGGATTCTGAACCGGGTCAACCTCTCGTCTCCATATTTGTATTGCTACCGCAATGCGCTGCTCATCGAGGGCAATATCTCCTCCCCCCGCTGATTCGGTGACGCGTTGGCGAGAAACCTGCTGCCCAAATAAGCGATAACACTTCACTTATTTTTCGGCGGTGAGCAAGGGCGGGGCTTTCGTGGAGCCGGCTCCGGTTACTCTGTGGAACCGGGCGCGAGGCTTGTCTGATCTGCGGTGCAGAACGCACTGCAGTGTCACCCCGGCTGGGACGCCAATCCATGCCCGCCGACCTCAGTTTGCATGAGGTGCGTGGACACGCTGGGCTTTCGTTCTGCTTCGTGTGTTGGCTGCCCCATCACCCCGAGAATTCAAGTGAGGATGGGTGGAATGCCGCTTCGGCGCTGCCCGTCTATTTGCGATTCATCGGTTGCACGGTTTTGCGTTGGCTTGCCTCGGCAGCGATGCTTTCGCCCAACGCTCGTCTGGAAACGAGGATCGAGCCTTTCGACCGCTCAGACGTACAAGCAAGTCGGAGCGCTCCAATTCCGCTATGACAACAGTACGAGTTCTAATGTTAAGAGTTCGCCCTGCCGTGGCGGTACATCCCCGGGCTGGCCCCCGTCCACTTCCTGAAGGCCCTGTGAAAAGCACTGGTTTCCTGAAATCCTGTCCGTGCAGCGACTTCGGCGACCGTGAGAGAACTGCTGGAAAACAAGTCGATTGCGATGTCACGGCGCAATTCGTCTTTCAGTTGCCGGTAGTTCGTGCCTTCGGCCAGCAGGCGGCGTTGCAGCGTGGCCGCGGATAGATTCAGTAACCGCGATAGCGCGTCGAGGTCCGGCCAGTCGTCGGGGGCCTGGTTTCTTAGTCGGCGCCTGACCAGGGCCGTAGTGCTCGATTCATTGCGATACTTGACCAGGATATTGGCTGGTGCTTTCTCCAGGAATACACGCAGGCTCGCTTCCGTCCCGGACAGTTTGAGGCCGAGGAAACTGCGATCGAAGCGGATCAGGGTCTCCTCTGCGGAGAACGTCACATCCTCGCAGAAGCGCATGCGGTAGTCGCTGTCATCGATTGGTGCGGACGCGCGAAACCTCATCTCCACCAGTGGAATCCGTCTGCGCGCGAGCCAGCATGCAAGACCGTGCACGAGGATGAACCACGTGCCGTAGGCAAAGAGCCGGCGTGTCCGCCCATCGTCATGCAGGATGATCAGTGCATGCTCGCCTTCGCAGCGCAACTCCCCGTGAATGTCGTCGAGAACGGCACGCAGGAACTTCAGCATGCGACGCAGCGCGTGTTCCAGATTGTCCGCATGCAGCACCGCGTGACACATCAGCGCGTAACTACCCCGGCGCAGTGCGTGGCTGTCGAGACCAAAGAACTCGTCGTCCATCAAGTCGGCCAGAGCCGCCCACAGGCGCGAAAAGGCCAACGCCGGCACACGCGCTCTCGGCGCATTCAACAAATCTGACGCGATTCCAGCGTGCTGGAGGACGGCCGACACATCAAGATTGCGTTGTGTTGCCACGAGAATTGCCTCACGTACCAGGCTGATAGACGTTGTGCCCTTGTCTTGAGCGTCATTCATGGTCAGGCTCACCCACGGAAAGTGTACTGATGTTAATCGCTGCCGGGCGCAAGTGGAACCGGCTACCCGACTTTGCGCGGGCAGTCATCGGCCAAAGAGCGCTGGCGGGCGACCCACGCCTCGCCCCAATATGTCCGAAGGGCCCACGCACGAAGAGGTCTATGGGCATGTGCGCACGCTCGCCTGCCGCTTACCATGGCCACTCAGTTCATCGTCGCGAGTGTGGCTTTGTTGTCCGAGGTCATACAGCATGGCGGTCATATCACATGACCCATGCAAGGGGCATCCGTTGCTCTGGAATCCAGAGCTTCCGGCGAAGCACAGGCCGGTCCGTTGCGCGTCCGGGTGGTTACTTTTGGGAGACAGCAGTGCAGATTCAACATAGAGGATTCGTCGTCACGGGTGGGGGCTCAGGGCTGGGCGCCGCCACGGCGCGCCGTCTGGTGGCGGGCGGCGCCTCGGTGCTCCTTGTAGACCTGGACCAGGACGCCGGTACTGCGCTGGCGGCGGAACTCGGCGGCAATGCCCACTTCGCCAAGGCTGACATATCGGACGCAACGGGCGCCGAGCGTGCGTTGAACGCTTTTTGCGACACCTTCGGTGGGTTGCACGGACTGGTCAATTGCGCAGGCGTTGCCCCCGCCGAGAAAGTGCTCGGACGCGAAGGCCCGCACCGGCTGGAGAGTTTCGCGCGCACCGTTCAGGTCAATCTGGTCGGCGCTTTCAACATGGTACGGCTGGCCGCAGCCTGCATGGCCAGGAACATGCCCGAGGCTGATGGCGAGCGCGGGGTGATCATCAATACTGCTTCAGTCGCCGCCTTCGATGGCCAGATTGGGCAAGCGGGCTATGCTGCGTCCAAAGGCGGTGTCGTCGCGATGACGCTGCCTATCGCGCGGGAATTGGCCCGCGATGGCATTCGCGTGCTTGCGGTCGCGCCAGGAATCATGGAGACGCCGATGCTCAAAGGCATGCCCACCGAGGTACAAGACGCCCTTGGCAAGATGGTCCCCTTTCCCGCGCGCCTTGGTCGGCCAGAAGAATTCGCGGGCCTTGTGGTGCACATCCTCGAAAACACCTACCTCAACGGCGAGGTGATTCGCCTTGATGGCGGCATCCGTATGGCGGCAAGGTGAACTCGGCGTCTGGAGTGCACGTCATTGTTCCGGCTACCGCCTTGCTTGAGTTCGGCGAATCGCCGAATCCGGAAGGGCTCAGATGACCTGTGGACTGCCAAACTTTCCCCACACCTTGCAACGCCGCCGCGCGGCGGCGGATGGAGACTCGCATGCCTATCTCTTCGACTTCAGATGATCCCGTCGTAATCGTCGGTGCCGCCCGCACGGCGCTAGGCGGCTTTCAGGGCGACCTTGCGTCGCTGACGGCTCCGCAACTCGGCGCCAGCGCCATCCGTGCCGCATTCGATCGCGCAGGGCTGCAGCCAGAGGCGGTAGACGAGATACTCATGGGTTGCGTGCTGCCCGCCGGCCTCGGGCAGGCACCCGCACGCCAGGCGGCGCTGAGAGCCGGTTTGCCGCTTTCGGCGGGGTGCACCACGATCAATAAGGTCTGCGGCTCGGGTATGAAGGCAACGATGCTTGCACACGATCTGCTGCTGACTGGGAGTCAACAGGTGATCGTGGCCGGTGGCATGGAATCCATGAGCAACGCGCCCTACCTGTTGCCCAAGGCCCGCTCGGGCCAGCGCATGGGACACGGCCAGGTACTGGACCACATGTTCTTCGACGGCCTGGAGGATCACTACAGCCTCGCCTCCCGTGGCCGTCTTATGGGCACCTTCGCCGAGGACTGCGCGCGCCACTTCGGTTTCACGCGCGATGCACAGGACGCCTTTGCTTCCACCTCGACGCTGCGCGCGCAACAGGCGCAGCGTGACGGCTGGTTGCGGTGGGAGATCACGCCGGTGGCGGTGCCGGGCCGCAGTGGCGAGAAACTCGTCGACGAGGACGAGGCGCCAGCGAAAGCAGAACTAGCCAAAATTCCCAGCCTCAAACCCGCCTTTGGAAAGGACGGCACAGTCACGGCGGCGAGTTCGGCCTCGATCGCCGATGGTGCAGCGGCCGTGGTGCTGATGCGCCAGTCCACCGCGCACGAGCGTGGTTTAGCACCGCTGGCCGTTATCCGCGGGCACGCCACACAGGCTCAGGATCCGGCCTGGTTTACCACTGCGCCCGTGGGTGCGATCCAGAAGCTGCTAGCCAAGGTGGGGTGGCAGGCGGCCGATGTAGACCTGTGGGAAATCAACGAGGCATTTGCCGTGGTCGTGATGGCCGCAATGCGCGAGCTGTCGCTTCCGCACGAGCGCGTGAACGTGCATGGTGGTGCTTGCGCGCTGGGTCACCCGATCGGCGCGACGGGCGCGCGCCTGGTCGTGACGCTCCTGAGCGCACTCCGCCAGCGCGGCGAGACGCGAGGCGTCGCGAGTCTGTGCATCGGTGGTGGTGAGGCCACGGCGCTTGCAATTGAGATCGTCTAAGCAACATGATCGGTGCTTCGGGAACACCTTGAACCCACCGCTCGCGCAGCATATCGGGATTGAATTCGCTCTCAAGAGTTGCTTGAGCCGCTCGCCGACAAGCTCAGCGCGGCACTTGGCGCGTCGCGCGCAGCGGTCCACGCGGGCTACTTGCCGAAGAGGTTGGCCAGACCCGCAAGATCGTCGCGCCGCAACCGTACATCGCTGTGGGCGTCTCGGGCGCGATCCAGCACCTTGCGGGCATGATGGACTCGAAGGTGATCGTGGCGGTCACGAGGACGAAGAAGCGCCGATCTTCGGCGGGGCCGACTACGTGCTCGACGGCGATCCGTTCGCGCTCGTACCGGACTTCGTGGATGCAGTTTGATTGCGCTCGAGTTGCAACTCCTGGATTTTGAATTCGCTGGAGTATGCCGATGGTTGCACGGGAAAGATCGCTCCGTGACGTCGTTCAAACGTGAATACTCCTCATCACGCAGGAAATTCTCTTGCCGCATCTGCGTACGGCTCGAGTATTTGACCACCACACAATGAGCGGCCGCTCTCTCGGCAGTAACTGCCGTTCGAATGAACTTCTGAGCGCGCTGGTGAACGTCGCCTCCTGGCCGCACTGTGTCGCCCGATCGACTGTGGCGGTCGTCACCGAGTTCGATAAAACTGCCTCGCAGGCACGACAGGTGCGCTACTCGAATGGACCGGATCCGCACGACGGTACTGAACCTGCTAACTGCTCTCGTAGGCATTGCGACGCCAGGTGCCGGAGTCGGCTGGCTCGTCTATACCTGGTTCGTTGATCTCGAAGTGCCTTACTTTGCAATCCCACTCGTGCTGTGCGTGCCGGTGATCGCGGCGGTCGCATTTCGCAACTGCTGGATTGATGTGAACACGCCGGTGTGTCGCTCCCGACGCGCTCGAGTCGGCGCGCCGTTGCACTCGCCGCGCGTATGCCGTCACCGGCGGCTCTGAAACACCCCTTTCCGTTTCACCTCCAACACCTCCGTTGATCCCGTCGCTGCTGCAACCCAGCGGCAACGCTGCGTTCGTTCGGCCGCCCGAAGCCCCGCGTCCAGCCCGCTTCATTGCTCTTGCGCTGACGACTCTTCGCTCGCCTTTCGATTCGCAACGAGCGCGAGCCTCGTCGCGCAGTCCCGCTGCTTGTCCTCGCCATGCCCATGTCCGCGACCACGCCAGACCGGTCCGCGAAACGGCCGCCCAAGGAAATCTACAAATATCGTTAAGTGCCTGTTTTTTAAGAACGTTCTGATAGGGCTGGCCGTCCCCGCTCGACATAATCATCTGGGTCCCATAAGGGCACCTTCCGGATGAGCGCGCATCGCTCGTCGCTATCTGCGGCGAGACGGCAAGCAGACATTCGGCGAGAGCAGCCAGGTCACGGCAGGTGCCCAGGCTGCACAAAACAGTTACTTTTTCTGGAAATACCAAGTGATGAAACTCAAGCTTCTCTCCATCCTGGTCGCCACTGGGGCAGCTCTGATGGCGCAAGGCGCATTCGCCGCCGACGGCACGATCCAGTTCACCGGCAACATCACCGCGCAGACCTGCACGATCAACGGCAACGGCTCGGGCAGCAACAACTTCACGGTGGCACTGCCCACCGTGTCGGCGTCGACGCTTGCCACGGCGGGCCAGACCGCGGGCCGCACGCCGTTCAACATCGCGCTCAGCGCCTGTACGCCGAATAGCGGCAACGTGCACACGTACTTCGAGGCAGGTCCGACGGTCAACGCCGCCACCGGCCACCTCGTCCTGAACGCCGGCGGCGCGACAAACGTCGAAATCGGCCTGCAAAACAGCAACTTTACGAACATTGCGCTCGGCGCAGCCGATGCTTCGCAGAATTCGCTGCCTGTCGCCATCAACAACGGTTCGGCCACGCTGAACTACTACGCGCAGTACGTGGCAACCGCCGCGGCAACGGCCGGTGCGGCGGATTCGAGCGTGATGTACACGATCGCCTACCAGTAATCGTGTCGCTGGGCGAGGCGAGGCAGGTCATCGCGCCTCGCCTTGCCTTGCCGCTCGCTGCTCGCTACTCGCCGTACCGCTTCCCGCTTTAGCCCCGCTTACCTAACGATGAAAGCCAACCGCGTACTCAAGGCGCTCGTCGCCGCTGCTTTCGCTGCCGTCTCGCTGGCAGCGAGCACCAACAGTCATGCCTCCGTGGTGCTCGCCGGCACGCGAGTGATCTACAACCAGCGCGAGCCGGAAGTCACGCTCAAGCTGTCCAATGTCGGCCAGTCTCCCGCACTGGTGCAGGTCTGGATCGACAAGGGCGATCCCAAGGCCATGCCCTCCACGATCGAGGTGCCGTTCACGATCACGCCGCCCATCGCACGGATCGATCCCGGCAAGGGGCAGACGTTGCGCATCATCTATACGGGCGAACCGCTCGCCACCGATCACGAATCGGTGTTCTGGCTGAACGTCCTCGAGATTCCGCCCAGGCCGACCGGCGACGCAGCCGATATCAACAAGCTGCAACTGGCATTCCGCTCGCGCATCAAGCTGTTTTTCCGTCCCGAGGCACTGAAGGCCGATCCTCAGCAGGCGGCTGAGCAGATGACCTGGCGCCTCGTCGCGGACCACGGGAAGAACGCGTTGCAGGTCAGCAATCCGTCGCAGTATCACGTGTCGTTGACGGGCGCGGAGCTCCAGGACGGCGCCAGCAAGGCCACCCTCGCCGACGGCGCGATGATCGCCCCGGGCGAAACCGCCAGTTTGCCGCTGGCCGGCAGCGTGAGCGGCTCGGCGGCGGCGAAGGTCCGCTACCACGTCCTCAACGACTACGGCGGCAACGTCGATGGCGAAGCGCCGTTACTGCAGGGTCCGGCGCCGGCGCTGTCCCGTATGGCGGCCCCTGCCGCGCCCTGAGCCGGCGTCCCCACCGGTCGCACGGCAGGCAGGAGCCAGCGCGATCGCAAGCGCCTCATCGAGAGGCCGATCCCCCAGCTAAAAGTGGTGCGCGTGCCGCGTGCGAGCGGCAGGGATCCGCTTTCGTAGTGAGAAATGTCGCCATGAATGTTAGAAATGCTTATCGTCTATCGGGGCTGCGTCTGCGACCCCTATGCGCATGCGTGCTGTACAGTCTCTCCGCGGGCCACTTCGCCTGCGCAGCGGGCGAGCCCGCCAAGGTCGCGCAAGTCCAGTTCAACGACACCTTCCTGAACCAGTTCGGGCCTTCCTCGGTCGATATCAGCCGCTTCGACAAGGGCAACGTTTCGCTGCCCGGCCAGTATCGCGCCGATCTGTTCGTCAACGAGGCCTGGCTCGGCCGTGCCGAAGTGAGCCTGAAGCAGATGGAAGGGGAGCGCGTCGAGCCCTGCTTCGATCGCGTGCTGCTCGAACGCATGGGCATCGACCTCACGCGTCTGCCGCACGATAAGGCCGCGTTGCTCGAAGGCGGCAGCGATGCGTGCGCGCCATTGTCCTCGCTCATCGACGCCGCGGCAGCCACGTTCGACAGCAGCGAGCTCCGGCTCGACGTCAGCATTCCGCAGGCGGCGCTGAGCCGCCGCGCGCGGGGCTATGTGGATCCGCGCTACTGGGACGACGGCGTGCCGGCCGCGATCCTTCAATACAACGGCAATATCTACCATGCCCAGGCCAGCGGCGCGTCCTCCACGCAGAGCTATCTCGGGCTGAACGCTGGGGTCAACGTCGGCGCCTGGCGCTTTCGTCACAACGGCAGCCTGACCAACAGCAATCAGACCGGCACGCACTATCAGAGCATCCAGACCAGCCTGCAACGGGCGATAGCGCCCCTGAAGAGTCAGCTGGTCGTGGGCGATGCCTTCACGGATGGCGCGATGTTCGACAGTGTCGGCTTTCGCGGCGTGCAGCTCGCCACCGACGACCGCATGTACCCGGAATCGCAGCGCGGCTATGCGCCGACCATCCGCGGCATCGCGCGCAGCAACGCGCTCGTGCAGGTCACGCAGAACGGCAACGTGCTGTACGAAACGAACGTCGCGCCCGGGCCTTTCGAAATCGACGATCTCTACGCGACCGGTTACGGCGGCAACCTGCAGGTCGTCGTGACCGAGGCGGACGGCTCGCAAAGCATCTCGGTGGTGCCGTTTGCCGCAGCCGTGAACGCGCTGCGGCCGGGCATCACGCGTTTCAGCATCACGGCGGGCCAGTATCGCGACGCCGTGTTGTCCGCCCACCCGGGGCTTGCACAGGCCACCGTGCAGCACGGTTTCACGAACCTGCTGACCGGCTATGGCGGCGTGACGATCGCCGAGGGTTATGCGGCGGCCGTGATCGGCACCGCCCTGAACACGCCGATCGGCGCGTTCGGCCTCGATCTCACGCAGTCGAGCGCGTCGCTCGGCAGCCAGCCGTCGCGCAGCGGGCAGAGCCTGCGCCTGAGCTACAGCAAGCTGATCGCGCCGACCAACACGGACGTCGCGGTGGCCGCGTATCGCTACTCGAGCAGCGGCTACCTGAGCCTGCGCGACGCCATGTCCCTGCGCGAGACCGGCAACGCGGCCGGGAGCTTCTACGGTGGAGGCATCCAGCGCAACAGCCTGCAAGTTACCGTGAACCAGAGTCTGCCGCCGGGCTACGGCGCGTTCTATCTCACCGGCTCGACGCAGGACTACTGGAACCGCTCGGGCACCGACACGCAGTTTCAGGCGGGCTACAACAACAGCTTCAGGCGCCTCAGCTACAACGTGTCGGTGTCGCGTCAATACATGCTGACCTCGCGACAGTGGGACAACCGGTTCATGCTCACGGTGGGCATTCCGCTCGGCACGGGCGCCCATGCGCCGTACTCGTCGACCAGCCTGCAAACCGGCTCCGATCACACGACGAACCTGCAGACCTCGGTCACCGGCACCGCGGGCGTCGACAACGCCTTCAGCTACGGCGTGAATGCCGGCTATACGGGCGGCGGCAATACGCGCGACGTGACGAACGCGGGCGGCAACGTGGCATACCGCTCGCCGGTCACCACGGTGACGGCGAGCGCGTCTACGGGCACCGGCTACAACCAGACGGGCGGGGGCCTTTCGGGTGGCATCGTCGCCTATGGGGGCGGCGTGGCGTTCACGCCGGCGATGGGCGAGACCATCGCGATCGTCGAAGCCCGCGATGCCGCCGGCGCGCGCGTGACCGCCGGCAGCGGCCTGCGCGTCGATCCGTGGGGCCATGCGATCGTGACGAATCTGACGCCGTTCGCGAGCAACGAGATCGAGATCGACCCGAAGGGCCTGCCGGTCAGCGTCGAACTGAAGTCTACGATGCAGCGCGTCGCACCGACCTCGGGTGCCGTTGTCCGGGCGAAGTTCGAGACCGACAATCCCGGCGCCTCGCTGATCATCAAGGCCCGCATGGCCGATGGCACAGCGGTGCCGTTCGGCGCGCAGGTCCACGATGCGGCGGGCAACGTCGTCGGCACGGTGGCGCAGGGCGGACGCATCGTGGTGCGCGGGCTCAAGTCGGGGGAGGGCGATCTCACGGTGCAGGTGAACGATGCCGCAAACAAGGCGTGTCAGTTGCACTACGTGCTGCCCAAGGCGGCGCTGGCCAATGTGAGCGTCTGGTCGACGATCGAAGCGGTATGCGATGGCGTTCATCTGCTTGCGAACGCGCACTGATGGCGGGTCGTTCGCGAACGGCGCCCCCGCCGTCCTCTGGACAGGGCCTCGGGCGTTGCGAGCGGCGGCCTCCGATGCTCCTCTGGGTTTGCAGCGCACTGGCGGCACCGCACGAGCGGCTTCCTTGTCCCGGTGCAGCCGCCTCGAGTCTCCGGACACGCACCTCGTGCCCGTGCGGACACCCCTTCAATAACGGCGTGAGGCCACCATGCAATTCGATGATTCAAGGAAGACAACGATGATGTTCTGGATGCTTCGATGCGTGCGACGCCGTCTTGGTGCGGCGCTCCTCGTTGCGGCAGGTGCGCTGACGAGCAGCATGGCGTATGCGGCGGTTTGCACGGCCAACGTCACTGCGCTCAACCTGACCCTGCCGACCGGCACCTACACGATTCCTCGCGATGCGCCCGTCGGCACACAATTGACGCCGTTCACCGCGTTTCCGACCGGCGCGCCGTATTCGAACCTCTGGACCTGTAACGTGCCCGCGAACACCTGGGCGGGGCCGGCCACCATGGCCGTGGGCCTGACCGATACGGGGACGACGTTCACGGCGCCGAGCGGTGTCGTGTATCGGGTCTACAAGACGAATCTGGCCGGCGTGGGCATCGTACTCGGCGTCGAAAACTTTGTCGCCTCGGCGTGGTTCCCGCCTGGCTGGGGGATCCCTCTGAGCTGGCATCAAGGCAATAGCTGGCAGAGCGGCGGCCAGGCGCAAGGCGCGATTTTCGGCGTATCGGCTACCTTTGCGTACGTGAAGACCGGCCCCATGCAGGGCGGCACGACCAACGTAAGCGGACTCGTGGCGCAGACGGCGATGCAGATCGGCAGTTCCTACGAGAACGTCACCAACATCGTCGTCTCGGGCAATGCGACCTTCGTGGTGGCAGCGTGCACGACGCCCGATGTGGCCGTCGACCTCGGCTCGCATCGCTCGTCGGAGTTTCGCGGTCCGGGCAGCTATAGCAGCGCGACTGGCTTCAATATCCCGCTCAATAACTGTCCGGTGGGCATGAACAGCATCACCTACCAGATCGATGCGACCACGAACCTGATCAGCAGCGCGGCTTCCGTGGTGGCGCTCGACGGCGGTTCGACCGCCACGGGAATCGGCGTGCAATTACTCGACGCAGCGGGCAACACTTTCCCGCTCGCCACGTCGACGGCCTTTAGCGCCTACCGCGGCAGCACAGGCGGCAGCTATGTGATTCCGATGAAGGCGCGCTACTACCAGAGCGGCGCGGGCGTCGGTCCCGGCACGGCCAATACGTCGTTGACGTTCACCATGACCTATCGTTAGCGCGCCGAGAACGGGCGCCCGCGCGCAAGCGGCCCGGGGCGCGGCGCGTCATCGGCCGCGGTACGCCCCGCTCAGCGTTTCGGGCATAGCCGCTTCATTGCTTCGAAGAAAACGAATAGGACCGCCGATATCGAGACTGCCCCGGCCGCGCCCAGCAATGCGGCGCAGCTGGCTCGTCTAGCGCAAACCCCGTGACCGGCGCGCGTGACTCACGGCTGCCACGAGGCCGTATCTGCGGACCTTTTCATAAAGCGTACTTTTGGCGATGCCCAGCTGATTCGCTGCCTGCGTGAGATTGCCGGCGTGGCGATCGAGCGCCCGGCGGATCGTTTCGGCTTCGGTCATTCGCAGCGATGCCTCCGCGCCTTGTTCCGATGTGCCTGCAGCGCCTGGCGCGCCGCACTCGACTGGCACCACAGGCGCGCGAACCTCCGCGGGTAATGTCTCCACGCTGATCGTCGGGCCGTGGGTTAGCAGGAGGGCGCCTTCGATCGCGTTGCGCAGCTCGCGCACGTTGCCCGGCCACGAATAATCGAGCAGACAGGCATAGGCCTCATCGTCGAACGATCTGTCCTGCAAACCGTAAGATGCGCACATATGCTCGAGCCAGTATGCAATGAGGGCAGGCAGATCTTCTGTACGCTCACGCAGACTCGGAATCGACACAGTCGTCACCGCAATGCGGTAGAACAGGTCCATGCGGAACGTGCCCTTGCCAATGGCATCCTTCAGGTCGCGATGGGTTGCGGCGACGAGCCGGAAGTTGACCTTGCGCGGCGTGTTCTCGCCTAGCCGGTATATTTCGTTTTCCTCCAGAACGCGCAGCAGATGCGGCTGAATGTCGAGCGGCATTTCGCCGATCTCGTCGAGAAACAGCGTGCCGCCGTTGGCCGCTTCGATCTTGCCCGCTGCTCCCGACTTTCGCGCCCCGGTAAAAGCACCTTCGGCATAGCCGAACAGTTCGCTCGCAAGCAGGTCTTTCGAGAGTCCGCCGCAGTTCAGTGCGACGAATGGCCCGTTTGCCCGTTCGCTGGCCTGGTGGATGCCTTGCGCGAAGAGCTCCTTGCCCACGCCTGTCTCGCCGAGCAACAGGACAGGGACCTTCGAGGGCGCGAGCTGGCGCGCCTTGTCGACGGCCGCGCGCAATACGCGGCTGTCTCCGACAATGCGCCCGAAGCCGCGGGTCGCGACGTGATGTGGCTCGCGTTCGCGGGCAACCGGTTTTGCGCCGCGAACGGCGGGGGCGCCGGGGATCACGATCATGAAACCCACGACACCGTCTTCGCGCAGTATTTCGACATGGGCATGCCGCAGCCAGGCCGGTGCTGCGGCCGAAGCGACGGTGCCTGACCTGGTGTCCAGTCCCGGCAGCATGAAGCTGGCGTCGAGCTGCACGTCGAAACCGAGTCGCCGCAGCGCGGGCACGATCTGGGCATTCGCCTTGACGAGACGCCCCTGCTCGTCAACGATGAGTACCCCGTCCGGGCCGTTGGTACCCAGGTGTGACGCGCACAGGTCCAGCACGCGCAAACGCCGCTGCATGGCATCCTTGGCAAGCCGGCTTTCGATGCGCCCCGCGAGCGACACGGTCAGCGCAAGCGTGTAGCGGCTGTAGGTGTCCGCGAGTCCCGAGACATCGATCACGCCCAGCACGTGGCCATGGAACGGATCGCGGATGACGGTTGCCGAGCAGGTCCAGCGCTTGATGCCGGCGCAGAAGTGCTCTGCGCCGTGAATCTGCACGGGCTGCCCCAGTGCGAGTGCAGTCCCGATCGCGTTGGTGCCGCAGTTGAGCTCGGTCCAGTTGCAGCCGGGCACGAGCCCGACCTCACGCGCGGGCTCGATGATCCGCATGTCGCCTTCGTGCTTCAGGACGATGCCGTCCGGGTCGGCAAGCAGCATGACCGTACCGGTCTGCGTCAGCAACTCGCGGATTTGCTGCATGAGCGGCAGACTTGCGCTGATCAGACGATTGCTGGCGCCTTGCCACTGCATCAGCTGGTCTTCGCCGAGCGGCGGCGGTGCGCGATCCGCTGCCGGGTTGACCTGCCCCAGGAGGCAGCGCTGCCACGAATCGTCGACGACGCCGCGCACCTCGGTCGAGTGCCATTCGTCGCCGCCCACCCGATGCTCCCATGCCGTCATGATGCCGGCGTCGTGCTGGGGACTGGAAAACCAGTCCATGGGCGTGCCTGTCTGTTGCATACCTGTCTCCTGGCAGTTCGCGTTTGCAGCAAACCGTGAGGCCGTTGCAACCGGCCTCTTTTTTCATTCCAGTCTTGCCCGGCAGGACCGGCCGGGCTCGTTGCTGGGTATCGTACTCCGATCCGGCGCCATGACCGGCTCGCAATCTATCCCGTACAAGCAATGCGTGCGCCAGCCGGCCCCCGGCGGGCCTCGTGGTGCATGCCGCTAGCGCAATCGGGCGAGTCGGCTTCAACTGGTTGAGCGAAAGCGCGACCGGAAACACGCCGGCTGTCCGGAAATCGAACGGCCGGAAAACGAACGCCCCGCTTCGCGCTGTGCGAAAGCGGGGCACACCGGCGTCAAGGCGCGCCGGTCGGTTCGAACATCAGCCTAATCGACCCGCTCGGGGACCGGCAGCTTGACCCATTCGGCGTAGAACGCGTCGATGTCGGGCTCGAAGTCATGGACGACCGGATACCACGGCGTAGGCGCCTCCACGTCATGCATCGCTGCGCACGTGGGGCAGTAGTATTCGCGGTACACCTGCCATTGTGTATCGGGCGCCATCAACCGCGGATAGACCTCGTCCATGGCTTCGTCGGAATCGCGTACGAAGATGTTGGCGTGCAGCTTCCAGTTTTCCCGGTAGTCGCAGAACACGTGGCCGCAGTCGCACTGCGTGACCCATTTCTTCGTCGCCCATTGCTGCACGATGTACAGGTGCGGCCCGAGCGGCAGCACAATGCGGTCCTTCCAGCCGAGCCTGGCCTGCAGCGACTCGACGTACATCTGAAACCGCTCGCCGTCCTTGGGCATCGACAGCATGCGCAGCGTCGTGTCCCAGTCGAGCTTGCCGTCGACCAGATTCCTGATCTGTTCCCTGGTGTAGGTGGACATGGCGTTTCCTCCTCGAATTCCTTGATGGTTGCGCGAAAGCCGGCGGACTTACTCTTCGACCAGCACGACGGTCTTGACGTCGGGCATCTTCGAGAGGTCCATGCGGAATTTCGAGCCGTAGGTCGGTACGTCGAGCTCGTCTTCAGTGAGCGTCCACGAGTCCGGCAGATCCCAGAACGCCCGGAACTGCTGCTCGAACTTCGTCGAAAGCCCGAAGCTCGTTGCGAACATGTGCTGCACCTGGGGCGCGGCGTGTTTGAGCACGATGCGCTCGCGTTCGCTTTTCATCCATTCGCGCGTGGGTTGCGAACGGGCCAGGCGCTCATTGCGGATCGCGACACGCTGCAGCGCAGTTGCTTTTGCGTCGACGGTCCAGAGTCCGTTGGCATCCTTCGTCGCGACGGCGCCGTACACCTTCTGCGCGTATTCGGGCAAGAGCAAGGCACTGTTCAGATCCCGTTCGACGGCTTCGGGCTCGCGATCGAGCGGGTCGCCAAAGCCGGGGCCGCCGCGCAGATAGTTGAGGTAAAGATCGTAGTTGCTGTAGCAGTCCTCCGTGGTCATGCACTGATGATCGCGCTTGATGATGGCGCCCGCGTTCAGGTGATTCTCGTAGTCCGGGAAATCGGGGTTGGCATCGCCGCCGAGCGGCAGGCTTTCGCCCAGTGCGATGCGCTCCTTCAGGCCGGTGCGGTGCGCCTCGAAGCGGTAGCCGGTGGCGCTCGGGTAGCCGCCCATGAGCCCCCAATCGCTGTTCATGTAGCCGTTGCCCATGAAGAACATGGTCCAGTCCTGCGCCTTCCACACCATGCGCAGCGTTTCGAAACCGCACCCGCCGCGATACTTGCCGTAGCCGCCTGAGTTCGTCTTGATGTTGCGGCCGAGGTAGAGCAGCGGTTCCGCCATCTCCCAGATCTCGATATCGCCCATGTCGCCTTCGGGATTCCAGATCGCGGCGGCATGACTGAGGCCGTCCTTGACTGCGCAGGCACCCGTGCCGCACGACGAAGCCTCGAAGCTGTTGACGGCATGGATGTCGCCATCCTGGTTGATGCCGCCGCCCTGCAGCCAGTTCGACGTGTTGGCGTTGCCGGCGTTGACTTCCTCGAGATAGCCGCGGCTGAAGTAGGCCTGCGAGAGACCTCGCCACAGCGCGCTCCAGCCCGAAACCAGGAAGTGCCAGGCATAGGCGTGACCCGTGCGGCGGTCGTCCGGATTCATCCACGCGCCCTTGGGCAGATGGAACTCGGTGCCGAAATACGCGCCGTCGTTGATGCGCTGCGTGGGGACGAGTGTTTGCGTCATCATGACCCAGATGCCGCTCGTGAACGCGACCTGGTGCGCGTTGTACGAGTGCCAGCCCCAGCGGCTCGCGCCCTCGAAGTCGAGCCGCCACGTACCGTCCTTGCGGATTTCCATCTCCACGGGCGAGTGCATGATCGAGTCGAGTTTCGCGAACGCCGACGAGGTCTGCACATCGGGATGGTTGTACGGCACGTCGACGAAGGCGACCTTGCGATACTTGCCCGGCAGCGTCATCGCCTTGATGCGGGTCTGCAGACCCCTGCGTCCTTCCTCGATCACTTCATAGGCAAACTTATCGTACGCATCGAGCCCTTCCTCTTCGATCACTTCTTCGATCAGGTTGCGGATCATGTGGCAGCCGGCAATGCGCGTGCGTTCGTCGAGAATCCAGTACTTCGGTGTGCGTACCGAACGCTGGCTCTCGTGGAGCCAGTCGCGCAGCGGTGTGTCGTTCACGCCGGTCTTTCGGCACGTGATCATGTAGCCGTCGCCGAAGCGCTGCACCTGGCCTGTCGACATCGATCCCGGTGTCACTGCGCCCGTGTCGATCACGTGGGTCACGCCGCCCACCCAGCCGACCAGCTTGCCGTGCGAAAAGATAGGCACGATCGTCGCGATGTCGCACGGATGGACGTTGCCGATCGAGCAGTCGTTGTTGGTGAACATGTCACCGGGATGAATGCCGGGATTCGCTTCCCAGTTATTTTCGATCATGTACTTGATCGCCGCGCCCATCGTGCCGACGTGGATGATGATGCCGGTGGAGGTCAGCACGCAGTCGCCCGCAGCGTTGTAAAGCGTGAAGCACAGTTCGCCTTCCTGCTCGACGATCGGGCTTGCCGCGATCTTCTTCGCGGTTTCGCGCGCATGGACGAGGCCGCCGCGCAGCTTCGAAAACATCTTTTCGTAGCGGATCGGATCGCGCTCGCGCAATTCGAGCCGCTCAAGCCCGTTGTAATGGCCCGTTTGACCGGTGCGCGCGAGGATGCCGTCGCGGAACTGCTTGAGGGTCTGGCCGTTCTTGAGGAGGTCGGCGAAGCCAACTTCCTGGCTGGATAGCATGTTCATTGCGTGTCTCCTTGCTGGACTTCCCTGAGATGGAAGAGGCGATGCTTGTCGAGCGTGGTCGCGAAACCTTTCGGAACGACGAAGGTTGTCGCGTCGGATTCGATGATGGCCGGGCCGGTGATCTCGTTGCCGGGCTTGAGCGCCTCCATCTTCCACAGGACGGCGTCATGCCATTGCTTGTTGCGATAGAGCCTGCGCACGCCGGTTCGCGCCTCGGCCGGCGGCAAGGCGCCGCCTTCCGCGTCCTCGGGGAGCACGGGCTTTTGCGTGATCACCATGCCGCGCATGATGGCGCCGGTGACAGAGAAGCCAAGCTCGGGCGAACGCGCCGAACTGGCATAGACGCGGCCGTAGGTGTCCTCGAATGCCGCGACGATGCGGTCCCAGTCCCCTGCCTGCGCGGCGCTGGCGATGGGCGATTCGATCTCGAGGTCGTTGAGCTGCCCCATGTACTGCATGCGAAAACCCGGGCGCAGGATCACGTCCTGGTCGCTGAAGCCATTGATGCGGAATTCTTCGACCACCTTGGCGGCGAGTTCTGACCACGCCTTCTGGATGGTTTGTGCGGCGAGGACCTTGTTGTCGTCGCTGGCGAGTTGCGGCAGCGCCAGATCGACACTCTTGTCATACCGATACTCGAAATCCGCGCACGCGCAGCCGAATGCCGAGAAGCCGGCGGCCCACGCGGGCAC
The DNA here is from genome assembly GCF_024206515.1 of Paraburkholderia sp. CNPSo 3281. Taxonomy (NCBI): domain Bacteria; kingdom Pseudomonadati; phylum Pseudomonadota; class Betaproteobacteria; order Burkholderiales; family Burkholderiaceae; genus Paraburkholderia; species Paraburkholderia sp. CNPSo 3281. The sequence continues at coordinate 22,318 of NZ_JAMBPS010000020.1, forward strand.
CACGACATCCTTGAAACCGAGCCCTTCGGTGTAGCCGTACGTGTGGACCGGGCCCGCGCCGCCATACGAAAAGCAGACGAACTCCGTCGGGTTGTAGCCTTTCGCGCTGACGTTCGAGCGCAGGTACTCGCGCAGTTGCAGGTCCAGCAACTCGATTACGCCAGCGGCCGCATCTTCGACAGAGAGCCCGAGCGGACCGGCGATCTGCGCCTTGATGTGCTCGCGCGCGCGGTCGACATCGAGCTTGATCTGGCCGCCGAGGAAGTTGTCAGGGTTCAGATAGCCCAGCACCACATGGCAGTCGGAGACCGACACGGTCGCGAGCCCGCTCTGCGGCCAGCAGGTGCCGACGCGATAACCGGCGCTGTCCGGGCCGAGCTTGATCGCGCCGCTATAGGGATCGAGTCGCACGAAACTGCCCGCGCCGGCGCCCACTGAATCCATCGTGACGAGCGGGAGCGACAGCACGAGGCGAGCCATGTCCGGATCCGATGCGATCGCGAAGTTGCCCTTCGTGATGAGCGCCATGTCGAACGACGTGCCGCCGATATCCGAGCATGCGATGTTGTCGTAGCCGAGGGCCTCGCCGAGCAGCTTCGAGCCGATCACCCCGCCGATCGGGCCCGAGACGATCGTGCGCGCGAGTTCTTTCGCCTTCCAGCTGATCGTGCCGCCGTGGGTCGCCATGACCCGCAGGTCGAATTTCGCACCGTGCTTGCGGAAGCGGTCGCTGACCTTTTGAAGCGTCTGCCGCGACGGCTCGGCTGCATAGGCCTCGAGCACGGTCGTATTCATCCGGTGGCTTTCCTTGCGCTGCGGATAGTAGTCGACCGAGGCGAACACCGGGATGTCCGCGCCGATCGCCTTCAGTTCCTCGCGCACGATGTCGCGCGCCAGGCGCTCGCTCGTAGCGTTCTTGTGTGACTGCAGGAGACAGATCACGATGGCCTTCGCGCCCGCTGCGACCAGTTCGCGCGTCGCCTGCCGCACTTCGGCGTCGCGTACGGGAATGACGATTTCACCCTGGACGTCGGTGCGCTCGGTGACGCCGCGCGTACGCGAGAGCGGCACGAGCGGCTCGTCATAGCGGTGCGTGTTCAGATGAATCCGCTCTTCGAGCGCATAGCCGAGGTAGCTCTGGATCGCGCGGCCCATCGAGTGCACGTGCTCGAAGCCTTTATTCACGAGCAGCCCGACGTCGAGCCCCTTGCGCTGCACGACGCGATTGAGCATGGCCGTGCCGGAGTACACGCAGGTCACGAGTTCGGGATAGACGGCGTCGACGTCGCGCTGCCAGTGCGCGAGCGCGTCCTGCGACGAGTTGAAGATCGCGAATGATTCGTCCTCAGGGTTGCTCTGCGCCTTGCCGACGACGAATCGCCCATCGGCGCGCACGAAGAAGGTGTCGGTCATCGTGCCGCCGGCGTCGATGCCCAACACCTGGACTTGCGAAAGCCCTTCCATGGTTTCGTCTCCAATGATTGAAGTAGTCACGAGCCGCGTTGCTCACGTTTGACCGAATGCATCGCATGCGATGTGGCGGCTCGCGCTCGTCTCTGCAACAGCCATGCCATTGGCGGGCAATCCAGACCAGAGCCCCGCGTGACAAGGCCGCGCGAGCAGAGCCAGGCGCAAGGGCGGGGAGGCGGTGCGTCCAGAACAGCAGCTCGACGGCCGGTTTTCAGCCTTGACCGGCGATCGAATGCCGGTCGGTCGAGCGCATCGGATGGTGAATGTCGTTGCGGGCTCACCTGGATGAGGGAGCGGATACGTCCAGTCGCGCAGCGACTTCACTACGTCAAAGAAAACGAATAATCTCGAAGCAGCGCCGCAACGAGAGATGGGGCCAGGCACGGCAATTGCTCACCCCAAAACAAATTAGCTGGAACAGGGAGAAACAATGTCCAAGCGCCTCAACACGCGCCTGCGTGCGCTCGTCCCTGCGCTCGCCAGCGCGTGCCTCGCAACCGGCCTCGTGCTCGCGTCGTCCGACGCCAGCGCGCAATCTGCGGCCTACACGAGCGAACCGGTGGATCTATACGCCGGGCCTTCAGGCGACTATCCCGTCGTTGCCGAACTGGGACCCGGCCAGCCCGTCACCGTGATGGGCTGCGTGGGCGACTATTCGTGGTGCGACGTCACGGTGCCCGGTCTGCGCGGCTGGGTCTACGGTGGGTATCTCAGTTATCCGTATCAGGGCAACTACGTGCCGCTCACCGACTATGGCGCGGAGATCGGCCTGCCGATCGTGGCGTTCTCGCTCGGCGCCTACTGGGGCAGTTTCTATCGCGACCGGCCATGGTATGGCGAACACCAGCGCTGGGAGCACGTGCCGCCGCCTGAACGCGGCCGCCCGCCGACTGCGCCGGCGTGGCATGGTGCGCCGGGCCGTCCGCCCGCCATTCAGCCTGGCGGTGGCGGCCGCCCGCCCGCGCCCAATGAGCCGATGCGCGGCGCACCGCCGCCCGGAGCGCAACGCCCGCCTGGCAACCCCGAAGCGCCGCGTGCGCCGGGCTACATGCCGCCGCAGGGCGCGGGACGCCCGCCCGGCAATGGAGAACCGCCACGCGCGCCCGGCAACGTGGAGCAGCCGGGCACCATGCGTCCCCACGAGGCGGGCCATCCGCCCGAGCAGCAGCAATTCGGCGGCCGGCCGCCGGCCGGCGCTCCCGCGCAGGGCTATGCGCGGGAGCCGGCGCCCCAGCCGCAGGGCGGCATGCGTGCGCCCGGGCCCGCGCCTGCACCTCAACAACCGCAGGGGCGGCCGGCCGCGCCGCCTCAGGGTGGTCAGGGCGGCCGTGCTCCCAGCCAGGGTGGCGAACGGGGCAACGAGCGGCAAACCGAGCACTGACGCATAGCGCGTTTCTTCGCTGCAGCGGCGGGATCTCCATGGCGGGAATCCCGCCGCTGCTGTTTTCCGACTGCGAATTAGGATTGCGAATCAATCAAGGTGCATGACGGTCATGCGCCGCGTTACGCAAGCTCGCAAGAGCCATCGCCCAACCCATGCCATCCGACTGGCTTTTCTCCGCTTTTCGTCGGTTCTGACAGATTTAACAATCCCTGACAGTAAATTCATGGCGCCCAGGTGAGAATACGTCGTCGCGGCTAATGCAGGCATGGCCGCACGCCGCCAGCGCCACGCGAGCTTCGCGCATGCGCCGCTGGCAACGGATATCTGCTACGGGGGCTGGCTCGCTCGGGACCTGGCGACGCAGTCAGCAAGAGGAAGTCAGAGCGAACCCGAGTTCGCCGGATAACGCTGGGAAAACCAGTGCTTTGAGGTGGACGTGGCGATGGCGGCACGTGCCTCGTCGTGCAGGGAGGCGGCTGCGGCCAGCTGACAGCGTCGGGCGGTGACGCTGGCAGCGGGGCTCGCGCCGCGTACGACGATGACTGCGCTGGCGGTCCGACTCCGGGGGCGGAATCCGGAGACCATGCAGTGCGCTGCACGCGGCCGTCGCCACATTTTTTTCCGCACTTCAGAACGCATTCTCTTTGCCGCTTCGCGCATTGCGAGCGGCTCGACGTTGTTGCGTCCGCGAAAAAACGCCTGGCCGCTTCACACTTCTGACGCTCTGCCTGCTTGTCTTCACGGGGGCTACATGTTTTTCCGATCCGGCCGTATGCGTTTTCCACCGGGCTCGCGCGCGGACGGGCCCGACAGCGGCCGCGAGTTCGACCGCATCGAACTCGACCTCGCGCGCGACCGCCATGCGCGCGCCGCGATGGAGGCCTACGCGGATTCCTGCGCGGCCGAACTCCCGTGGCTCAGCGAAGCGCTGAACCTTTCGCGTTTCGGCGCGGCCGAGCGCCTGACACAGTGTTCGTCCACAGTGCTGCGCGTGTTCATGATGGCGCAGTCGCGCGCGGCCCTGCAGCCCGACTATGCGCACGCGGCATGGGAGCACGTGCGCTCCCATCTGACCGCGCTGCTCGCGCAATCGCCGTCGGCTGCGGGCGAGGAGGCCAGGCCCGGTTCGAACGAAGGCAAATTCGACTACCATGAGTGATTAACATGAGAGCGATCTGTTCACCGAAGTCGAGCGCGGCCTCGCGCTCCCATTTTTTTCGAGACGCGGCGAATGTAGCAGGCTTCGGCGCACGGCGGGTCCCGCGTGCCGCCAGGGCCCGGGCGGATGGCCGGCGACCCGGCGCCGGTGCGCGCGCCAGAGCCTGCCAGACGATGGTCCCGGTAGCAGCGCGGTGCGGCAGGGAGGCAGCCCATCCTGAGACGATGAATAACAAACCTGGTTGCGGGGTGCTATGAGAGTTGCAGTACTGGATGACGATGCAGCGCAGACAGAGTTCGTCTGCCAGGCCTTGAGCGCGGCAGGCCACGCCTGCCACGCGTTTGCCAAGGGCAGCGAGCTCGTCAGGCAGCTTCGGCGGCAGACATTCGATCTGCTCGTGCTCGACTGGAACGTGCCCGACATGGCGGGCGACGAAGTGCTGCACTGGGTGCGGCAGAGCCTCTCCACGCGCCTGCCGGTGCTCTTCATGACGAGCCGCAGCCGCGAGGCCGACATCGCGCAAATGCTCAACGCCGGCGCCGACGACTATGTCGTCAAGCCTGTCTCGGCGCCGGTGCTGATCGCCCGCGTCAATTCGCTGCTGCGCCGCGCCTATCAACTGCACACGCCCGCGTTCAAGGAAACCTTCGGCGAGTACGAGTTCGACCTGAAGTCGCGCCAGGCTTCAGTGAGCGGCCGCAACGTCGCGCTCACGCAGAAGGAGTTCGATCTCGCGCTGCTGCTGTTTCAGCACCTGAGCCGGCCACTGTCGCGCGCGCACATTCTCGACGTGATCTGGAAGCAGTCCGACGACATTCCTTCGCGCACGATGGACACGCACGTTTCCATGCTGCGCTCGAAGCTCGGCCTGCGCCCCGAAAACGGCTATCGCCTCACGCCGATCTACGGCTACGGTTACCGGCTCGAGCGTATCGAGGGGGACAACGCGTGAGGGGCGCGCGTGCGGTGCGCGCGACCGCGGCGCCGTTCCTTGCCTTCGCGCTCGCGTTCCTTGCACTTCCCCGCGGCGCCGAGGCGCGTGAGGGCGCTGCGTCGCAGCCGCCCGAGATGACCACCTACGTCACGCGCCCCGGCGACTCGCTCTACGACATCGCCACGCGTTATCTGCGCAATCCCGCCGACTGGAAGAAGCTCGCGAGCCTCAATCATGTGAGCGAGCCGCGCCACCTCCGGCCGGGCACGACGCTGCGCGTGCCGGTCGCGCTGCTGCGCCAGGATGGCCTGAGCGCGCAGGTGGTCGCCGCGAACGGTCCGGTGCAGCATGCGTTCCGCGCCGGTCCGCTCCTGCCGCTCACGGTCGGCGCAAGCCTCGTCGAAGGCGACCGGGTGCAGACCGGCCACAACGGCTTCGCCACCCTCGAACTGGCCGACGGTTCGCATATCGCGCTGCCGCCCGATACCTCGCTCGACCTTGCCACGCTGCGTCAAACGGCGCTCACCGGCGCGACCGACCGCATCGTCGATCTCCACCATGGCGAGGTGAACAGCGAGGTCACCCATGCCACGAAGAAGGACGATCGCTTCCAGATCCGCTCGCCTTCCGTGGTGGCCGGCGTGCGCGGCACGCAGTTTCGCGTGAGCTATGACGGCGACAAGGGTGCGACGGCGGTCGAGGTGCTGGACGGCGCGGTGGGCGTCGACGCCGACTCGCCGGCCCGTAACCGCCACGGTGCTCGCGCGCAGCCGCCGGCACCGGGTACGCCGCTCAGCGCCTCGGAGCAACTCGTCGCCGCGCACCATGGGAACCTCACGCTGGCGGGCCAGCCGGCGGGCGCGCCCGTCACGCTGCTCGACGCGCCCGAGCTGCTGCATCCGTCCAAGGTGCAGGACGACGAAGACGTCGCCTTCGAAATCGCGCCCACAGCGGGTGCGAGCGCCTGGCGCGTGCAAATCGGTCGCGACGCGGGCCTGCTCGACATGATGCGCGACCAGCGCAGCGCCGACCCGCGCGTGTCGTTTGCCAACCTCGACGACGGCACCTACTTCGTACGCATCTCCGCTATCGACGCTCGCGGTCTCGAAGGCATGCCGGTGTCATATGCGTTCGAGCGCCGGCGCGTTGCGCTCGGCACGAGCGCCGGCCCGATTGAAGGCTCGCGCGACTTCGCGTTCCGCTGGTTCATCGACCGCAACGCGCCGAACACGCGCTTTCGCTTCGTGCTCGGCACGACGTCCGATCTGCGCGCGCCGCTCATCGACCGTACCGACATCACGGCGGGCGACGCGGTCGTGCGCGACCTGCCGAAGGGCGTCTACTACTGGACGGTGATCGCTGAGCAGTTCGACAACGGCCACTATTACCAGAAGGCAAGCCCGGTCCAGTCGTTCAGGCTCGACTGGTGACTCGCCCAGACGAGGTGGAGCCGCGCATGAGCATGAGGCAGCCCGCGCGCCTTGGCCGCTCCGTCGGGCGACGCTTCCTGTTCGAATGGGCCGGAGTGGGCTGCGCGGGCGTGGTCGTGGTCGTGCTCTGCGTGCTCTGGCGGCTCACGAGCGGCGCCGACCATCTGGTCTATGACCGCCTGCTCTCTGCGCGCGCGCTGCCGGTGTCGCCCGACATCGTGCTGGTGGAGATCGACAATGCTAGCGTCGCCGCGCTCGGGCGCTGGCCGTGGCCGCGCGAGCTGCATGCGCGGCTCGTCGATCAGCTCGCGAAAGCGGGCGCCGCGGCCGTCGTCTACGACGTGTTGTTCACCGAATCGTCTCCCGACGATGCGCACTTTGCGCAGGCGCTGCGCGCGCGCCCGGCGTTCCTCCCCATCCTGCTCACCCCCCCCGACGACACCGGTCGCCGCGAGGCCGTGCGCCCGGTTGCGCCGCTTGCGCAGGCGGTCGCCGGCATGGGCCATATCAACTTCGAAGTCGATAGCGACGGCATCGTGCGCAGCGTCGCGCTCTTCGAAGGCGACGCGCAGCAGCGTTGGCCGCAACTGATGGTGCCGGTCTGGCGGGCCGTGCGCAACGGCGTCGTGAAGCTCGCGCATGGCACGCCCGCGGCCGCGCAGCGCGATGATGTGCTGCATGCGGCGGCGCCTGATACCGAGTCGCGTTTCCTGATTCCGTTCGGCGCGAATTCGCAGACTTTCCATAAGGTCTCCTTCGCCGACGTACTCGAAGGCCGCGTGCCGCCCGAGCAGTTGCGCGGGCGCGTGGCGATCGTCGGCGTCACGGCCTCGGGGCTCTACGACCGCTTCGCCACGCCGCTCTCGGGTACGCTCGGGCCGCTGCCCGGCGTGTACATCCACGCCATCGTGCTCGACACGCTGCTCAACGGCAGCGCCATCCAGCCCGTGCCGCCGGTCATGGTCGTGCTTGCTTCGCTCGCGCCGCTCGTGCTGCTGCTGGCGGGATTCCTCGTGCTCTCGCCGTTGCGCACGCTGCTGCTGCTCGCGTTCCTGATCGTCGTGTCGCTCGGTGCGAGCGCGGGCATGCTGCACGCGCGCCTCTGGCTCTCGCCCGTGCCCGCGATCGTCGCGCTGCTGATCGCCTATCCGGCGTGGAGCTGGCGCCGCCTCGAAATGACGATGGCTTACCTGCGCAAGGAACTGCGCCAGCTTGCCGACGAACCTTACCTGTTGCCCGAGGCGGCCACGCCGCGCCGCGAATTCGCTGGCGACGCGCTCGCCCAGCAAATGGCGCTCATGGCGCAGGCCGCGCAGCGGCTGCAGGACATGCGCCGCTTCGTGTGGGACAGCCTCGATTCCGTGCCGGAGCCGATTCTCGTGGCCGATTTGCGCGGTGTCGTGCTGATCGCGAATCATGCTTCGCGTGCGTATCTCGAGCGCCTGGCGGTGAGCGCCGCGGAAGGGCGCCGGATGCAGGACGTGTTCGGCGACCTCGCGCTTGTCAAGCCGATCGACCCGGCGCCCGATGCGATGGCGTTTGCGCACGCGCATTGGCCCGCGCCGCTCGACCCGGCGCGCGACGAGTTCGCGGAGCTGATGGAGCGCGGCGTGGAAGTGCGCGCGCGCGACGGCAGCGACTATCTGCTGCGCTACGCGCGCTGTACGAACGCGCAGGGGCAGGCGGTGGGCTGGATCGCGGGTCTCGTCGACGTGACCGAGCTGCACGACGCCGAACGCCAGCGCGAGGACGCGCTGCGCCTGCTGTCGCACGACATGCGCTCGCCGCAGGCCTCGATCGTCGCGCTCGTCGAAACGGAGCGCGAGCGCGGCGCGCTCGCCTCGGAGCCCGTGCGCGGCGTGATGGAGCGTATCGAGCGCTACGCGCGCCGCTCGCTCAAGCTCGCCGACGACTTCGTGCAACTCGCGCGCGCCGAGTCGCAGGTGTATGCGCTCGAGCCCACGAGCCTCGCGGAACTGGTGATCGACGCGAGCGACGAAGTGTGGCCGCAGGCGCACGCGAAACGCATCCAGATCGACACCGTGTTCGAAGGCGAGCAGATGGGCTGGATCAACGCCGACCGCTCGCTCATGACGCGCGCGCTCGTGAACGTGCTGAACAATGCCGTGAAGTACAGTCCTGCGGATACGCGCATCGTCTGCACTGTCGCGCTGGACGAGCGCGTTGCGCCGCGTGTGGTCTGCTCGATTCGCGATCAGGGCTACGGCATCGCGCAGGAGGATCAGGCGAGGCTGTTCCAGCCGTTCCAGCGCTTTCACGCGGAACAGCGCCCCGAGGTGAGCGGTGCGGGGCTCGGCATGGCGTTCGTGAAAACCGTCGTGACGCGCCACGGCGGCGACGTCCAGCTGGACAGCGAGCCAGGCAAGGGCACCGTCCTGACGATGTCGCTGCCCGCGTTCGACGCGCCGGTTTGAGCCGCACCGGGCCGTTGCGGCTGCGCATGAATAACCCGAATGCCGCTGGCCGCATGCCGGCGGCAACCCGATGGAGTGTTTCGTGAAGACCTTGCTGTCGATCTGTCTCCTGCCGATATTCGTCGCCCTCGCCGGATGTGCGGGCGTGACGACCGACGTCGCGGCCACGGGCGCACTGCCCGCTGCGGCCACCGCGACCTACCGTTTTGCGCCAACGCCCGCCCAGGCCGATGCGGGCGAGATCCTCCCGTACCAGGCGTTGCTGAGCGATGGGCTCGCGCAGCGCGGCTTCAAGGCAGGCGCGCCCGAGGCGGCGCGCTATCTCGTCTCGGTGGCGTGGGACACGCATCCCGCCGAGGTGAAAGTCGTGGACGCCGGCTGCGGCGCCGGCTGCGCGCCGGCCGAGGGGCCGTCGTTGCCGTGGTTCGGGCGGCCCTACGTGCATACGTTGACGCTGCGTTTCTTCGCGTTGCCCGATGGTGGCGAGGTCTACAAGGTGAGCGCCGTGAAGCGCGACCGCAACGCCGATGCACGCGAGGCCGTGCCGTACCTCGTGGCGGGCGCACTGGCGCGGCTGCCGTACGCGGGCGCGCCGCAATGGCGCGTCAAGCTGAAGGGGCCGGCCAACGCCGGCACGGCGGATCACGCGCCGGGCATACCGGAAGTGCTCTCCGTCTCACCCGTCAATCCGCAGTAGTTCAGGGCAACTTTCCCCAGGCCGCGTCGAACGCGAAGGCGTTATGCTGGCTCCAGAATCTGGCGCAACGGTTGCGCGCAGACATCACGGGAGTCGCTCATGTTCGATCACATTGGATTGCGCGTGCCGGATCTCGCACGCAGCGTGCGTTTTTACGAGGCGCTGCTCGCGCCGCTAGGCGTCGTGGTGTGTATGCGCGACGACACCTACGCGGGGCTCGGCCAGCCGGGCGAGCCCAAACTCTGGCTGCACGCCGTCTCCGCCGACGCCGCGCTCGCGCCGCGCGGCGTGCATGTGGCGTTCGCGGCGGCGAACCGCGCGGCGGTCGTTGGTTTCTATGAAGCGGGCCTGCGCGCAGGCGCGAAAGACAATGGCGAACCCGGCCTGCGTGCCGACTACAGTCCCGACTATTACGCAGCATTCCTGATCGATCCCGACGGCAACAACGTCGAGGCCGTCTGCTACGCGCGCGAAGCGTAAGCGGGCGTCAGGCGCCAGGCGTGGCATCCGGCGCCGCCGCGGGCACGCTGGCCGCCTCGTCCTGCGGCCAGCGGTTTTCGAACACGCATTCGCCAAGCGGCTTGCGTTCCGCCCATTTCTCCATTTCGAGCATCGGCTGCGGGTAGAATGCGTCGACCTGACCCACGCAGAGTATCGCCACCGGCTTGGCGCCGGGCGGCATGGCGAGCAGGGCGCGCACCTCGTCGACGTCGAAGATCGACACCCAGCCCATGCCGAGCCCTTCGGCGCGGGCCGCGAGCCACATGTTCTGGATCGCGCACGCCACCGAGGCGAGGTCCATCTCGGGCAGCGTGCGGCGGCCGAAGACGTGGGCTTCGCGGCGATCCATCAGCGCGACCACGAGCACCTCGGCGCAATCGCGCATGCCTTCCACCTTGAGCTTCATGAACTCGTCGCGGCGTTTGCCCAGCGCATCGGCGGTTGCAATGCGTTCGCGCTCGACTGTCGCGTGAAGTTGCTCGCGCAGCGAATGGTCCGTGATGCGCACGATCCGCCACGGCTGCATGAAGCCTACGCTCGGCGCGTGATGCGCGGCGTCGAGCAGGCGCGCGAGCGTCGCGGGATCGATCGGGCCCGGTGCGAAGTGCCGCATGTCGCGGCGCTCGTAAATCGCGCGGTAGACCGCCGCGCGTTCGGCTTCGTCAAAGGGCTGTGCCATGAAAGAGTGCGGCCGCGAAAGCCGGGTTGGAGGGCCAGTAAGCGTGCATATAGGTGGCCGTGATCGAGCCGTGCCGGTACAGCGCCTCGCCGGGCGCGCCAGTTTGTGCGTGGTGTGCCGTGAGCGCGGGCGCCAGCGGCGTGGCCATGCGCGAGTAGTGAAACGTGTGGCCGCGCAGCGCGCCATGCGCGCCGTCGAACTGCTGCATGCCGAGCGCCGCGAAGCGCTTTTGCATGACCGCAACGCCTGGTAGCAGGCCGAGCATCGGCGTGCACGTGCCTTCTACGTCGGTCAGGGCATCGAGCAGATAGAGCATGCCGCCACATTCGGCGACGAGCGGTTTGCCCGCAGATACATGCGCGCGCAACGAATTCGCGCTCTGCGTATTGTGCGCGAGCGTCGAAGCATGTAGCTCGGGATAGCCGCCCGGCAGAAAGATCGCCTCTGCGCCGGCGGGTGCGGGCTCGTTCGCGAGCGGCGAGAAGTAACTCACGTTCGCGCCCAGCGATTCGAGCAACGCGACGTTCGCCGGATAGAGAAACGAGAACGCGGCGTCGCGGGCAACGGCGATATGATGGCCTTCGAGCTGGCGCGCAATCGTTTCGTCATGCGAAGGATCGGAGAATGTCACCGCAGGCGGCAATTCGACGAGCGCGGTTTGCGCGAGCGCGTCCGCGGCGCGTTCGATGCGCGCGTCGAGGTCGTCGATCTCCGCCGCCTGATGCAGACCGAGATGACGGTCGGGCAGCGCCATCGTTGCTTCGCTCGCGACGTGCCCGAGCCAGCGCACGTCGGCGGGCAATGCCTCCTGCAGCATTTGCGCGTGACGCGCTGAGCCCACGCGGTTCGCCAGCACGCCATGAAACGGCACGTCCGGCCGAAAACGCGCGAGACCGAACGCGATCGCGCCGAAGGTCTGGGCCATCGACTTCGCGCTGACGATGGCGGCCACCGGCACGCCGAACGCGGTCGCGAGATCGGCGCTGCTCGGCGTGCCGTCGAACAGGCCCATCACGCCTTCGATGAGGATCAGGTCGGCTTCGCGCGCGGCCTGCGCGAGCAGGGCGCGGCACGCCTCTTTGCCCACCATCCACAGGTCGAGCGAGAGCACCGGCGCGCCGCTCGCGCGTGCGAGGATCATCGGGTCGAGAAAATCCGGCCCAGTCTTGAAGACGCGCACGCGTCGGCCCGCGCGCCGGTGCAGGCGCGCGAGGCCAGCCGTGAGCGTGGTCTTGCCCTGACCCGACGCGGGCGCGCTGATGAAGAGCGCGGGGCAGGCAAAGGTTGCGCTCATGCGCTTAAAACTCCACGCCCTTTTGCGCTTTCACGCCTTGCTCGCGATACGGATGCTTCACGAGGCGCATTTCCGTGACGAGGTCTGCGGCTTCGATCAGGGCGTCGGGGGCATGGCGGCCCGTCACGACCACGTGCACGTGCGGCGCGCGCGACGCGATCACACCGAGCACTTCGTCGAGCGGCAGGTACTCGTATTTGAGCACCGTGTTGAGTTCGTCGAGGATCACCATGGCGTACTCGCCGCTCTCGATCATGCGCTTCGCTTCGTCCCAGCCCTTGCGCGCGGTGGCGATGTCGCCGTCGCGATTCTGCGTGTTCCAGGTGTAGCCGTCGCCCATCGTCACGAAATCGCAGTGCGCAACGCTGCCGAGAAAATCACGTTCGGCCGTGTGCAGCGCGCCCTTGATGAACTGCACGACGCCAAGCTTCATGCCGTGGCCGAGCATGCGCACCGCCATGCCGAACGCGGCCGTGCTCTTGCCCTTGCCGTTGCCGGTGTTGACGATCAGCAGGCCCTTTTCGTGCGTCGCGGCGGCCTGCTTCTTCTCGTGGCCTTCGCGGCGGCGTTGCGTCATGCGTTGGTGCGATTCGGGATCGGTTTTCATCGTCGGGAGTGGGTTGGTTGCGGCGCCTTCGCGTCCGCGTTTGCGTGGTTTGGCAGAAAGCCTGCGATTGCGACCGTCACACCGTCGAGCGCCAGCTTGCCGCGCACGAGCGGAGCGCCGCCCGCTGCAAGACGCGCGCAGGGTTCGCACACGCCGTCCACGCCGAACTGCGCTTGCGCGGCTGCGGAGGGCGCCGCCCGTGTGGGCGTCGCGGCGAGTTGCTCGCGCGTGTACGTTTGCAGCGGCAGCGCATGTGCGGCGCAAAACGCTTGCAAGGCGGGTTCGCCGGCTTTGGCGTCGAGCGTTGCCACAGCCGTTACGCTGTCGAGCGGCCACGCGCCGAGCGCGGCGCGCACCGCGGCTTCGATCTGCGCGAGTGTCACGCCGCGCCGGCAGCCGATGCCGAGCGCGAGCGGCGGCACGCGCTGCATGGGTTCCAGCGTGGCTTCGAATGAGGCTGCGCGCGAGGCGCGATTTTCGGCAGGATTCACGGCGAGAGCGTCGATCGAAGGCTGATCGCAGAGGCAAAACGAGCAAAAGAGTCGCGTTCCGGCCGGCGCCGGATGCGCGCTACGATAGCACACGCGTTTGCGGCTTCCCACGCCTTCCTTGACGCGCAGGCCCCCCGCGCCTACACTCGCACGCACTCTGGTGCTCGCGTGCGCGACTCATAATGCGCGCGCAGTTAAACGGGAATCAGGGAGCCATCCCGCCTCGGGCATGGCCAACCTGAACTGCACCCGCAACGGTACAACGAGCGCGGCGTTCGCACGAATGCCGCAAACCGCTTCCATGCTTTACGCAGTCCACGCCACTGTGCAAGACGGCCGCAAGGCCACTCGCGCGGGAAGGCGAAGCGGTGTCTCGTCAGTCCGGATACCGGCCAGATACGTGGGATTCGCGCTGCGGGGATGCGGTGCCGGATCCGTGATTTTCATGCGTCAGCTGGGCGTGGCCCGGGTGCGTTTCTGGTCGTTCGTCCCCTGCAGGTTGTTGAATCGTTACGCGTGACAGCGTCTCCACGGATACGCGCGTGAGCGCAACACGACACCCGCACGAACGGCAGGCGCGACGCACCATGCCCCTCGATCCGGCCTGGCGCCGAAGGAGCACTTCATGCAAATGCGCAAGATTCCGGTCACGATCGTGACGGGCTTTCTCGGCAGCGGTAAAACCACGCTGCTGCGTCACATTCTTCAGCACGCGGGCGGCCTGCGCGTCGCGGTCATCGTCAACGAATTCGGCGAACTCGGCATCGACGGCGAAATTCTGCGTGGCTGCGGCATTGGCTGCGACGAAAACGGCAACGAAACCGAAGGGCAGCTCTACGAACTCGCGAACGGCTGCCTCTGCTGCACCGTGCAGGAAGAGTTCTTCCCCGTGATGGAGAAACTGCTCGAACGCCGGGGCGATGTCGATCACGTGCTGATCGAAACCTCGGGTCTCGCGCTGCCCAAGCCGCTCGTGCAGGCGTTCAACTGGCCGTCGATCCGCAACGCGTTCACCGTCGATGCGGTCGTGACCGTGGTGGACGGCCCTGCCGCTGCGAGCGGCCAGTTCGCCGAAAATCCCCAGGCCGTGGACGCGCAGCGCCGCGCCGACCCGAATCTCGATCACGAATCGCCGCTGCATGAGCTGTTCGAAGACCAGCTTTCGGCCGCCGACCTCGTCATTCTCAACAAGACCGATCTGCTCGACGAGGCGGGCCAGGACGCGCTCATCGCCGAGCTGCGCGAAGAGCTGCCGCCGCAAGTGAAGATCGTGCGCGCGCAGCACGGCAAGCTCGATCTGCATACGCTGCTCGGGCTCGAGGCGGCCTCCGAGGAGAGCATTCATCTGCGGCACGACCATCACGGCTCCGCCGACGATCCCGATCATCACCATGACGAGTTCGACTCGGTTGTGGTGTCAGGCAATGCCGCTTCGCGCGAGACCGTGATCGAGGCGCTGCAACAACTCGTCGATGCGCACACGATCTATCGCGTGAAGGGCTTTGCCGCGTTGCCGGGCGCGCCGATGCGCCTCGTGATTCAAGGCGTGGGCCGCCGCTTCGACAGCTATTTCGACCGCCGCTGGAACACGCAGGAAAGCGCGGCGCAGCCGCTGGCGAGCCGCTTCGTGCTGATCGGCGAGGACCTCGATGGCGCGACGCTGCAAGCGGCCTTCGACGCCGCATTGGCGAACGTGCAGACCGCGGCCGCGAAGTGAACGTGCCGAGCTAGACGAGGCCGTCCCATGCATTTGCTGCGCACCACGCCCGGCGGTTTCGTCGACGACACGCAGGGCGTTATCCGTATCGACCAGCAGCCCGCCGAGATCGTCGTGCTCAGTTCGGCGGACACGACGCTCGCGCTGCTGGCGAGCGTCGTGCCGCGCTTGCCCGCAGGTTTTCCCAGCGTGCGGCTCGCGAACGTCACGTATCTGCGCCAGCCCGCGTCGGTGGACTTCTACGTCGAAGACGTCCTGCAGCACGCGCGCGTGGTGGTGGTCGATCATCTGGGCGGCGAAACATACTGGCCTTATGGCATCGAGCAGGTCGTCTCGCTCGCCGAGCGCCGCGGGCAACTGCTCGCGATGTTTTCCGGCGACTTGCAGGAAGACCCCAATCTCATCGCGAAGAGCCGCGCCGAGCCCGAGTTTTGCCGCTTGCTGTGGCGTTATCTGCGCGAAGGCGGCGCGGCCAACGCCGAGTCGTTCCTGCGTGCGCTCGCGTGGCGGGCATTCGACTGGGGCAGCGAGCCTGCGCCGCCCGTCGCGCTGCCGGCCGCCGCGCTCTATTGCCCGCAGCGCGACGTCGCGACCATCGACGAATGGCGCGCGCGCTGGCAACCCGGCGCGCCGGTCGTCGCGCTGCTGTTTTACAAGGCGCATCTGCAGGCGGCGAACACCGCCGCGTTCGATGCCCTCATCGCCGCGCTGCTCACGCGCGGCATGAACCCGCTGCCGCTTGCGATCACGTCGCTCAAGGACACCTTGAGCCGCGACGTGCTCGATCAACTGGCGGCCGAGCACGACGTCTCACTCGTGCTGAATACCACCGCATTCGCGGCTTCGTCGCTCGACGACCCCGAACCGATCGCGCTGGCCGGCGACGCGCCTGTGCTCCAGGTGATCCTGAGCGGCGGCAATCGCGAAGACTGGGTGAAGGACAATCACGGCCTGAATTCGCGCGACATCGCCATGCATATCGCGCTGCCCGAAGTAGATGGCCGCGTGATTACGCGCGCGATCAGCTTCAAGGGCCTCGCGTACCACTGCAAGCAGACGCAGGTCGATGTCGTGCGCTATCAGCCCGATATCGAACGCGTGGCGTTCGTCGCCGAACTGGCGCGCCGGTGGTGTCGTTTGCGCAGCTTGCCGAACGCAGAGAAGAAGCTCGCGCTCGTGCTCGCGAACTATCCAATGAGCGAAGGGCGCATCGGCAACGGCGTGGGGCTCGACACGCCGACCTCGGTGGTTGGCATCCTGCGCATGCTGCGCGACGAAGGCTATCGCGTGGCCGATTTGCCCGCAGACGGCGACGCGCTCATGCGCATCCTCACGCAGGGCGTGACGAACGATCCCGACACGCGCGCGCTGCGTCCCGCATGGCAGAGTCTTTCCCTCGACGACTACCGCGCGCGCTTCTCGCAGTTGCCCGCCGAGGCGCAAAACGCGCTGATCGCGCGCTGGGGCGTGCCGGAGGACGACCCAACGGTGCGCCGCGGCCGCTTCATGATTGCGGGCTGGCGCTGTGGCCAGGTGTTCGTGGGCATCCAGCCTTCGCGCTCGCGCGGCGACGACACCTACGCGAACTATCACGACGCCGAACTCGTGCCGCCGCACGCGTATCTCGCGTTCTACTTCTGGCTGCGCGAGACGTTCGGCATCGACGCCATCGCGCACGTGGGCAAGCACGGCAACCTGGAGTGGCTGCCGGGCAAGAGTGTGGCGCTCGCCGACACCTGTTGGCCCGACATGGCGCTCGGGCCGCTGCCGCATCTGTACCCGTTCATCGTCAACGATCCGGGCGAGGGGAGCCAGGCCAAGCGCCGCGCCCAGGCCGTGATCGTCGATCACCTGATGCCGCCGCTCACGCGCGCCGAAAACTACGGGCCGCTGCAAGACCTGGAACGTCAGGTCGATGAGTATTACGAAGCATTGATGGTGGACCCGCGCCGCGCGAAGCTGCTGCGCAAGACCATACTCGCGACGATCATCGAGCACCGGCTGCATGAGGAATTGAGCGTTTCCGCGCCGCAGGATCAGGCCGGCGAAGACGAATTGCTCACGCGCGCCGACGCTTACCTCTGCGAGCTGAAGGAAGCCCAGATTCGCGACGGCCTGCATACGTTCGGCGCATCGCCGCAAGGCCAGCAGCGGCGCGACACGCTGCTCGCGCTCGGGCGCTATGCATGCGGCGACGGGCAGGGCGCGAACGCGGGCCTCATCGACGCGCTCGCGCGAGACCTGCGCATCGATCACCTCGTCGATCCTGCCACGGTCGATTGGGCTGCGCCGTGGCAGGGCCCGCGTCCGCCGCAGCTCGCTGCGGTGAGCGATACGCCATGGCGTCATGCGGGCGACACGCGCGAACGCCTGGAAAGGTTCGCAGCCACGCTGATTGAAGACATTTGCTCAGGCCAACGAAGCGATGCGGAGCGGGCATCGCTGCCGCACGCGGCCCAGGTGCTCGCGCGCCTGCGCGACGACGTGCTGCCGCGCCTCGACGCCTGCGGCCCCGAAGAGATGCGCCAGTTGCGCCGTGGCTTCGAAGGCCGCTTCGTACCGCCAGGCCCCAGCGGGTCGCCTTCGCGCGGCCGCCCCGATGTGCTGCCCACGGGCCGCAACTTCTACTCCGTCGATACGCGCGCCATTCCGACCCAGGCCGCGTGGGCGCTCGGCATGAAATCGGCGCAGCAGCTGATCGAGCGACATCTCCAGGAGCACGGCGACTTCCCGCGCGCCGTGGGGCTTTCGGTCTGGGGCACGGCGACGATGCGCACCGGCGGCGACGACATCGCCCAGGCGTTCGCGCTGATCGGCGTGCGGCCGAAGTGGGCCGCCGGTAGCCAGCGCGTGACCGACTTCGAGATCATGCCGGTCGAGGCGCTCGACCGGCCGCGCATCGACGTGACGCTGCGTGTATCGGGCTTCTTCCGCGACGCGTTTCCCAACGTGATGCATCTGTTCGACGCCGCCGTGCAAGCCGTGGCCGATCTCGACGAGCCGGAGCACCAGAACCCGCTGCACGCACGCGTGCTGCGCGAGCGCGATGCGCTGGTTGCGAACGGCATGGCCACCGACGAGGCGCGCCGCCGCGCGGGCTGGCGCGTGTTCAGCGCGCGTCCTGGCGCGTACGGCGCGGGCTTGCAGTCGATGATCGACCATCGCCAGTGGCAGACCGACGCCGATCTCGCGAACGCATATCAGGCGTGGGGCGGCTACGCCTACGCGCAAAAGAGCGCGGGCGACGAGGCGAGCGATGCGTTCCGCGCGCGTCTCGCGACGCTCGATGTGGTCCTGCAG
This sequence comes from Paraburkholderia sp. CNPSo 3281, assembly GCF_024206515.1. NCBI lineage: Bacteria > Pseudomonadati > Pseudomonadota > Betaproteobacteria > Burkholderiales > Burkholderiaceae > Paraburkholderia > Paraburkholderia sp. CNPSo 3281. The sequence continues at coordinate 40,416 of NZ_JAMBPS010000020.1, forward strand.
AACCAGGACAACCGCGAACACGACCTGCTCGACTCGAACGACTATTACCAGTTCCAGGGCGGCATGGCCGCGGCAGCGCGGCATTTTTCGCAGGCGCAGCCGGCGCTCTATCACGCGGACCACAGCAACCCCGCTGCGCCGCGCATTCGTCCGCTGCACGAAGAGATCGCCCGCGTGATCCGCTCGCGCGTGGTGAACCCGAAGTGGATCGACGGCGTGAAGCGTCACGGTTACAAGGGCGCGGCGGAAATGGCGGCGACCGTGGACTATCTGTTCGGCTATGACGCGACCGCGCGCGTGGTGGGCGATCATCAGTACGCGCTCGTCGCGAACGCCTACGTGCACGACGACGACACGCGCGAGTTCATGCAGCGCCACAATCCGCACGCGCTGCATGCCGTGTGCGAGCGCCTGCTCGAAGCGATCCAGCGCGGTCTCTGGCAGGAGCCGGGCGAGCATCGCGCACAACTCGAACACCGTCTGCTCGAAGCCGGGCAGCATCTGGAAGGATCAGGACCATGAGCGCTGCGGCCACGCGTCCCGCGTTTCCCTTTACCGCGCTGGTCGGCCAGGCGCCGTTGCAGCGCGCGCTGCTGCTCGCGGCCATCGACCCCGCGATCGGCGGCGTGCTGGTGAGCGGGCCACGCGGCACCGCGAAATCCACGGCGGCGCGTGCGCTCGCGGCGCTCTTGCCGGAAGGCGCGTTCGTCACGCTGCCGCTCGGCGCGAGCGAGGACAAGCTGATCGGCACGCTCGACCTCGAAGCGGCGTTGCGTGAGAGCGCGGTGCGCTTCGCGCCGGGGCTGCTCGCGCGCGCGCATGGCGGCGTGCTCTACGTGGACGAGGTGAACCTGCTGCCCGATGCGCTCGTCGACGTGCTGCTCGACGCGGCAGCGAGCGGCGTGAACACCGTGGAGCGCGATGGCGTCTCGCACATGCACGACGCGCACTTCGTGCTGGTCGGCACGATGAATCCCGAAGAAGGCGAGTTGCGGCCGCAATTGCTCGATCGCTTCGGCTTGATGGTCGAACTCGGCACGCCTTATGACGTCGCAGAGCGGCAACGCATCGTCAAGGCGCGGCTTGCATTCGACGCCGATCCGCAGGCGTTTTGTGCGGCCCACGAGACCGAACAGCGCTCGCTCGCGCAGCGTATTGCGGCGGCCCGCGAAATGCTCGGCAAGCTCGACTGGAGCGATGCCGTCCACGAGCGCGCGGCGCAGCGTTGCATCGAGGCTGCCGTTGACGGCTTGCGCGCCGATCTCGTGATGCTGCGCGCGGCGCGTGCGCTCGCCGCGTTTGAAGGGGCGCGAGCGGTGAGCCCGCAACACGTCGACGAGGTTGCCGATTGCGTGCTCGCGCATCGCCGGCACGCCATGCCGCAGCGTTCCGATGCGCCGTCTTTCCCCGAGCCGCTGCCGCCGGCATCCGCGCCCGGGCGCGAAGACAGGCATACCGAAACAACATCGGCTACCGATTGGGGCGAGTTGCCGCCCGAGCCCGTTGCGGCAAAGGCCGTGAAGGATGTCATCCCGCTGCCCGCAAAAAAACGCTGACCCGTCGGGCACAGGCCGCCGCCTCGTCACAGGGCGGCGCTCGACGGCGAGAAGGCCCGGGGCGCGGTCTCGCGCAAGTCGCGAAGCACGGCGCGCGCATCGCCTGGCCGCCCACGCTCGCGGCCAAGCGCGCCGGGTCATTGCAGGCGCAACATTTCCGCTTCGCCAAACGCAAGACGGGTTCCGGCGCGCTCCATTGCTTCGTGCTCGACTGCTCGGCCTCGATGCTCGCGCGCGGCCAACTCGCGCTCGCCAAGGGGTTGTTGATCGCGCTGTTCGATCGCGCCCGCGCCGAGCGTGTGGAAGTGGCGCTGATTGCTTTCGGCGGTGCCGGCGCCGAGCTGAGGTTCGGGCCCGCGGTGCCGCGCTGGTGGAACGAGCGCTGGATCGAGCCGATCGGCGGGGGCGGCGGCACACCGCTCGAAGCGGGCATCGGCCGCGCGGCGCAAGTGCTCGAAACCGCTGCGCGCCGCGATCCGGCGCGCGCGCGCCATCTCTGGCTGTTCAGCGACGGCCGCACGACGCAGTGGCCCGCGCGGCCACGTCACGCCGACCACGTCACGGTGATCGATTGCGAACTTGGCACGCTGCGCGTCGGGCGCTGCGAGGCGCTCGCGCAGGCATGGGCCGGCGAGTGCCTGAACGCGCAGGCGCTGCTCGCCTGAACGCGCGTTAGCGGGTGCCGCCGGTCCAGTACAGCACGTCGTCCTGACGATCGAATACGTAGACTTTCATCGCCATCTGCTCGGCGGCCGTGAGGCGGTCGAGTTCGAGGCCGAGCGTCGCGTGCGCGGGGGCGTCCGTTTCCGCCTGCACGTTGCGGATGATCGCGCTGGTTTCGATCGCCGTTGCGTTGTCGCCCGAGCGCAGCTGGAAGGCCACGCGCAGCCGCTCGCCGACTTTGCCGAGCGCCCACGCGGCGCTCACCGAAAGCCCGAGCGCGCTGATCCCGCGCGCGAGCGCCACGCCGTCATAACCCGCGCCTTCCTCGCCGATGCCGTAGCGCACGGGAAATTGCGCGCGCACGCGAATCGAGCGGCGTTCGCGCAGGCGGCGGATGTTGGCGGGCTTCGAAAGCACGAGATAGTCGAACGGCGTCTGGCTGAGCGCATGCGCGGTGCATACGAAGCGATAGACGGCCTGGCTCGCAATCGCGACGATCTCGACGTTTTCGCCTGGCGTGATGGCGATGGGGCGGCCATCGACGTAGGGCGTCGTCACGAAGAACGCCTCGTTGGGCGCGAAGCCGATCAGACGGCACGGGTGCATCGGCTCGCCGCTCGCGCCCATCTGCGGACGCAGGCCCATCAGCGCGCCGATGTTCAGGTGCATGTCGCGCGCGGTGGTGGCGGTATCGCCGGTGCTGGGCGCATTCGTGGCCGCCGCGCTCTCCGGTGCAACCTCGTGCCTTTCCATGTCGCCGCGATGCGGCGCGAAATGCTGGAACAGAAAGTCGCGTTCCGCTTCGCCCATCAGCACCGAGCCGGCGTCGAGCAGCAGGGCGCCGTCGCGATCGACGACAGGCCAGGCGAGCGGCTCGCCAACCGGCAGGGCTTCCGGCGTGAGCGGGGCGGCTTGCGTTGCGGCGTCGGTCGCTTCGGCTTGATCTTCGGTGGTCGGGTTGGTCATCGGCGCAGGGCTAGGCGGTGAGCGGTTCGCGTCGCGAATGCACTTCGCGGGTTCATCTGGTTTACGGCGCTGCGGCAGGGATATTGAGTGCGTGCCGCGATTCGAAGGCGGTTTCGCGAGCCGCAGTATGATGGCCCCTGAATGCAATCTGTAATCGGCCGGCACGCGGTGCAAGCGGTATCAACCAAACGCGCGGAGCAAGAGGAAACGCCTCATGAAGCTCTGGACACGATGTTTGCGAATCCTCCGCCAATGGAACCGGGCGCTCATGCAGTGGGTGGGGGGGCACCCGTTCATTGTCGGCACGACGGGCTCGCTGGTCGGCGCGACCATCGTGGCCATCGTACTGGTGGGGCTGATGCAGCAGCGCACCCAGGCCATCGCCAGCACACAGCACAATTCGGCCGCGCTCGTTGCACTGATGTCGAACGACCTCGAGGCGAATTTCGGCATCTACGACCTCCTGCTGCTCGATGCTGCCGACAGCGCGCGCGACCCGCGCACGGCAGGCCTTCCGGCCGACATCCGCCGCAAGCTGCTGTTCGGCCGCGTGGCCACCGGCGCGTATCTCGACGACGCGTTCTACGCTGACGCGGGTGGCCGTATCGTCGAATCGCGGGACGGCCGCGCGTATCCCGGCGTCAACCTCGCGGACCGGGACTACTTCACGGCGCAGCACGAGCGCTCGGTCGGCATGTATATTTCGGACCCGATTCGCTCGCGCTCGCGCGAAGGCCAATATTCGATTGCGCTCTCACGCCGCGTGAGCGAGTACGACGGCTCGTTTGGCGGCGTCGTGCTGCTCACGCTGCGGCTCGCGTATTTTCAGCAACTGTTCGACCGCGTCGACGTCGACGCGAAGGGCAGCGCGTTCATCCTGCTGAGCGACGGGACCATGCTCGCGCACCGCCCCTATTCGGACTACGAAGTGGGTGCGCAAATCGGCGAGCTGGATTACGTCCAGCCGATGCTGAAAACCAGTGCCGGTTCGTTCATCGCCGCGGGCGAGGGGGACGAGGTCGAGCGCATCTACACGTTCAAGCGCGTTCCGCACACGTCGCTCATCGCGGTGGTCGCGCCTTCCGTGGACGGCGCGCTCGACGCTTGGCACCACCGCCTGCGGACCTACGCGCCGATGGCGTTGATCTTCGGCGCGTTGATCGCGGCTTCGTCGTGGCTGCTCGCACTGTCGATGCGCACGCGGCTCGCTACGCAAAAAGAATTCGAACGCCTCGCAGTCACCGACGCGCTCACGAGCCTCTACAATCGCCGCGCACTCGACTTGCGCATCGAAACCGAATGGCAGCACGCGAGACGCGCGGGCGAACCGCTCTCCGTGCTCTTCATCGACATCGACAAGTTCAAGCTCTTCAACGACTTCTACGGACACGCCGAGGGCGATAAAGTGCTCGCCGCCGTGGCCCGTGCGATACGCGAGGCCTGCCGCCGCGCAACGGACATGGTGGCGCGCTATGGCGGCGAGGAGTTCGCCGCGGTCCTGCCGGCCACGCCGGCCGACGGCGCCGTGAAAATCGCGGAAGCGGTGCGCCAGCAGGTGGCGGCGCTGGGAATCGCGCACGAGCACAGTGAATACGGCACGCTGACCGTGAGCATTGGCTGCGCCACTTGCGTGCCGCGCGAGCGCGGCGGCGCCCAGGCGCTGCTGCGCGCCGCCGACGCGGAGCTTTACGCGGCGAAACAGGCGGGGCGCAATCAGGTGAAAGCGCGCGAGTTCGAGGGCGCGCCACCCGACCCGCGCGACTCGCTACCCACGTTGAAGGCGTAAGTTTCTTTTAGGTATCCTCGCGATACCAGCGCGGCGTGTAAATCCACTCGCTGCCGTCGCTGCGAGCGAACCCGCGCGTGGCCGACGACCCGACGATCACCATGGTGCGCATATCGACGTCCGCCGAACGCAGTTCGCCCAGGGTCATGGCGCGCAGCGTCTCGCCGGGGCGGCCCACGTCGCGGCCCAGCACCACGCGCGTGTGCGGCGCGCGCACGCTGCGCAAGATTTCCAGCGCGCGCTCGAGCTGCCAGGGCCGCGCGCGCGAGATCGGGTTGTAGAACGCCATCACGAGATCGGCCTGCGCCGCGTGCAGCAGGCGCTTTTCGATCACTGTCCACGGCTTCAGGTTGTCGGAAAGCGACAGCATGCAGAAGTCGTGGCCGAGCGGCGCGCCGACTTGCGCCGCCGTGGCGAGCGCCGCGGAAACCCCTGGCACGATCGCCAGTTCGACGGCATGCCAGCGTGCGTCATCCGAGCCTTCGAGCGCTTCGAGCACGGCGGCCGCCATGGCGAACACACCGGGGTCGCCCGACGAGACCACGGCCACGCGCCGGCCCTCACTCGCCATCTCGAACGCGTGGCGGGCGCGCTGCAATTCTTCGCGGTTGTCGGTGGCGTGGCGCTGCTGGTCCGCGCGAAACGGGCCCGCCATCTCCACATAGGTGGCATAGCCGACGATATCGGTGGCGCTGTCGAGCGCGGCGCGTGCGGCGGGCGTGAGCAAATCGGCGCGGCCGGGGCCGAGGCCCAGCACCGTGAGCTTGCCGCGCGCGCGGCCCAGCGCAAGCGGGTCGAGCGGCGCGGCCGCGCAGGCGAGGGCGACGCCGTTGTCGTTCGGCGCATAGCGTTCGACGTTTGCCGCAAAGTCGAGGGCGGCGAGCGTGGCTTGCGCGGTGTTCTCCGCGCTATCGACGAAGCGCAGCGGTACGCCGAGTTCCGTTGCCGCCTGCGCGAGCGACGCATCGCCCATGTGCGCAGCAGGGGCGACGAGCGCCGCGAGCGCGAGCGGCGCGAGGCCATGTGCAACGAGTGCGCGGCGCACGCAAGCGGCAAGCGCTTCGCGTGGCGCACCCACGGCCGCGACGATGCTGCGAGGATGAATCACGAGGTCGTCGGGACTGCCGTCCCAGCTGTGCGCGCTCACGCGTATCGCATGGCGCGCCGCGGCGTCGCGCGGCAGATCGACGTTTTCCAGCCACGATGCCTGGCCGTCCACGCGTGTCGTTGCGCCCGCAAGCAGATCGGAGACGAAGCGCTTGCCTTGCGCGAGGCTCGCCAGCGCATAGCCCGCGGGCGGATTGAGCAGGCAGGTGCCGAAGCGCAATTCGCCGCTCGTGGTGATGGCGGGCGCAACCGCGAGCGCCGCGCCAATTTCGCGCGCCATGACGTTCACGCCGGTGAGCCCACCGAGCAGCGGCACGACGGCGCTGCCATCCTCGGCGAGCGCGAGCACCGGTGGCTCCGCGCCCTTGTTGGCAAAGAGCGGCGCGAGGCACCGGATCACGATGCCCGCCGCGCACAGCGCGACGATGGGCAGGCCACGCGTATAGCATTCGCGCAAATGCGCGCCAAGCTCGCTGAACGCGACATCGCCTGCCACGCGGCCTTGTAGCGCATGGACCTGCGCGCCTGGGTAAAGCGCCTGCACGCGCCGCGCCATGGCGAGTGCGCCGGGACCGAGAATGACGATGGCGGGCGGCGTCACGACTGCCATTTCACCCCCGGCACGACGAGCAGCGAGAAGTAGGGCGAAGCCATCGGATCGACGTCGTCGAGCGCGACGATACGCTGGTTCGCCATCGTTGCGCGCTCGACATATAGCGCGCGATGCGCGAGGCCCAGTTCGCCCAGCACGCGGCGCACCTTGTCGAAGTTGCGGCCCAGTTTCATGATCACGGCGGCGTCAGCGTCGGCCAGGCGCCGGCGCAATTCGTCTTCGGGCAGCGCCCCCGAGAGGACGGCGAGGCTCTGGTTGCGGTAGACGAGCGGCACGCCGAGCACCGCCGCGCCGCCCAGCATCGAGCACACGCCCGGCACGACTTCGGCCTCGTAGCGCGCGGCGAGCCGGTCGTGCAGATACATGTACGAGCCGTAGAAGAACGGATCGCCTTCGCAGATCACGGCCACGTCGCGTCCGGCGTCGAGATGGCGCGAAAGCGTTTGCGCCGCGCCGTCGTAGAAGTCGGCGATGATCGCTTCATACGAGAGCGGCGGTTCGAGCGCTTCGGTCGTGACGGGGTACACGAGCGGCAGGCGTTCCTGCTCCGCTTCGAGATGGCCCTCGACAATGCCGAACGCATTGCCTTTCTTGCCCTTCGCGACGAAATACGCGACTACGGGCGCGGCTTTGAGCAGGCGCAGCGCCTTGAGCGTGAGCAGTTCGGGGTCGCCGGGGCCGACGCCAATGCCGTGCAGACGTCCTTTGCGGATCATTTATTCGGTCTCCGAAGCGAGTGCGTTGACGGCGGCGGCGGCCATCGCGCTGCCGCCGCGGCGGCCGTGCACGACGACGAAGGGCACGCCATGACTTTCGGCTGTGAGCTGCGCCTTGGACTCGGCCGCGCCGACGAAGCCCACGGGAAAGCCGAGGATCAGCGCGGGGCGCGGTGCGCCGGCGGCGATCATGTCGAGCAGATAAAAGAGCGCGGTAGGCGCATTGCCGATCGCAACGACGCTGCCTGCAAGGTGCGGCCGCCACAGTTCGAGCGCGGCTGCCGAGCGCGTGTTGCCGATCTCGCGCGCGAGATCCGGTACGGCGGGATCGTCGAGCGTGCAGATCACGGCGTTGTTCGCGGGCAGGCGCGCGCGCGTCACGCCATTGGCGACCATTTTCGCGTCGCAGAGAATCGGCGCGCCGCCCGCGAGCGCGTTGCGGCCCGCCGTGCCCGCGCCTGCGGAAAACGCGAGGTCGGCGGCCACGTCGACCATGCCGCATGCGTGAATCACGCGTACGGTGAGTTTTTCGAGGTCGGCGGGAATGCGCGAGAGGTCGGCTTCGGCACGGATCGTCGCGAACGACTCGCGATAGATCGCCTGGCCGTCGCGGATGTAATCAGACATCTTGGGTACTCCGGGGCTGCTGCGCGAGTGCAAGGGCAGCGGCTTCGATCGTCAGGTTGCGCGCGACGAGCTGGCCGAAGCCGCTTTGCGTATCGTCGCGCTGGTACAGGTCGTAGTGGTCCGGTGCGCTGGCGAGCAACGTGAACGGCGCGCAATGCGCGGCCGCGCAGGAGCGCTCGCAGCCGCTCAGGTGGGCTTCGGCGCCGGGCGGCAGCAGGGCGGCGAGGCGCTGTGCGTCGGCTTTCGTGTCCGCGTGGCTGTTTGCGCATCCCGTCGAGCCCGTGCACGCGATCAGGCGTGCAAGCGGGTTGGCGCGCGAGACGATGAGGCCGAGCGCGTGCAGCCGTTCGAGCGCGGCGGGCATGGCGTGAGCGGGCACGTTGGGCAGCAGCACGCCTTGCCATGGCGTCACACGCAGCGTCGCATCGCCTGAGTCTTCAGCGAGCGCGGCTAGTGCGCGCAGCGTTTGCGCGTCGATACGGCCGAGCGAGGGCTGCGCGCCCACATAGCCGCTGCCGTCGGCGTGCAGGGCGTGCGCGCCGAGGCGCAAGTCGGCGGGACTCGCGGCGCGGCGCCATGCGTGCAGGGCGGCGTCGTCACGCATCAGCGCGCATTCGCCATGCTGTTGCGCGCGCTGCAGCAGCGCGTCGAGCGAGTGAGCGGCCAGCACGTCGCGCATGCGTGTTGCGTCTACTGCGGCGAGATCGAGGAACGCATGCAGCAGCGCGCGCATCGATGCGCAAACGTCCCCGGCCGCGAGCGTGCCGACTGGCTGCGCCGTGGGGCAACCCGCGAGGCCCACCGCGAAGCGCACCGTTGCGCCATGCGGCAGCGCGGCGAGCCAGATGTCGTGCGGATGCTCGAGCATCGCCAGACGTTCGCCGCCGTCCAGTTGCAGCGCGAACTTGGGCGAGAGCGCGGCGAAACGCGGCTCGCGCTGCATCATGTCGATGAGCGCGGCGGCGAGTTCCGTCGTATCGCACAACGCGTTAGGGTCAAGGCCCGCGAGCGGGCTCAGCATCACGTTGCGCAGTTCGTCGGCGGCGCACGCGCGCTCGACCGGGCTCGCGGCGTCGATGCCAGCGGGGCCGAGGCCAGCGCTGATCAGCGTGGCGCTCAACGCCGCTTCCTCGCCGGCGCGCACGCCGCGAATCTGCACGTTCGCGCGATTGGTCAGTTCGAGCACGCCGCTTGCATGCGTCAACGCGGCGCCCGCGAGGGCGCGCGCACGCGCGGCGCTCAGCACGCCGCCAGGCAGGCGGATGCGGCACAGGCCGCCGTCGCGTGCCGCGACTACGCGTACGAGCCCCGGGCACGCCGAGGGGCGGAGCACGGCCAATGCAGCAGCGGGCGAGACGGGCTTCGTTTCGTGTTTCAAGGGAATACCGGGTAAGCATCGCGCTGGTGCGGCGCGCTGCCCGCACGGCAGGCGGGAAACGGCAGCGGTATCGGTACACCCCGCCCGATATGGGTTCGCGCAAACATTCGGCCGGCAGGTCTCCTGGCTCGCAGGTCGTCGACCGCATCGGCCTTCCCGGTAAAACCAGTGGCTCGGGTGGATGCGGTCTCGCTGCTCACAGTCGCGGGGGCGGCCACAGCTTGCTGTGTTCCCTTTCTGCGATCCGGAGTTAGTGCTTCAGCGCTTACTCCGGTCTCACGCAAAGTTGCCTTAACGGCGCCGGCGGACACGGTATTATGCCCGTTTTCACGCGTGCTCCGCCCCACGATGGGGCTCAGGGCCCGCGGCGGTGTAGAGAAACAGGTAAAGGCGGGAGAACGAATGCTGGGCACGCAGGCATGGCTGACGGTGGTGGGCATCGGCGACGATGGCTACGCGGGGCTCGGGCGCGACGCGCGGCGCGCGCTGTTCGACGCGGCCATCGTGACGGGCGGCGAGCGCCATCTCGCGATGCTGCCCTCGCGCGTGCGTGCGCGGCGCGAAGCGTGGCCGCAGCCGTTCAGCGTGGAGGCGCTGCTTGCGTTCCGCGAGTCGAATCTGTCCGTATGCGTGCTTGCGAGCGGCGACCCCATGCTGTTCGGCGTGGGCGCGATGCTCGCGCGCCGCGTGGCGCCCGGTGAAATGCGCGTGCTGCCCGCGCCGTCGTCGCTCTCGCTCGCGGCGGCGCGCAGGGGGTGGGCGTTGCAGGATACGGCGATGGTCTCGCTCGTCGGCCGTCCGCTCGATGCGCTGCGCCGCCATCTCTACGGGCGCTCGCGCGTGCTCGCGTTGAGCGCGGATGGGCGCACGCCCGCGGCGCTTGCCGCGTTGCTCGCCGAAGCGGGCTTCGGCGCCACGCGTCTTGCCGTATTCGAGCATCTGGGCGGCCCGCTCGAGCGCCGCATTGAAGGCCGCGCCGATGCGTGGCACGTCAAAGAAGCCGCGGCACTCAATCTGGTCGCGTTCGAATGCGAAAGCGATAGTGTGCAGACGCCCGCGCGCGGCTGGACGCTCACGCCCGGCCTTCCCGACGATGCCTACCGCCACGATGGTCAGATCACGAAGCGCGACGTGCGCGCACTCACGCTCGCGCGTCTCGCGCCGACGCCCGGCGCGCTGCTTTGGGACGTGGGCGCCGGCAGCGGCTCGATCGGCATCGAGTGGATGCGCTCGCACGCCGCCTGCCGCGCGATCGCGATCGAGGCGCACGCCGAGCGTCAACGTTTCATCGAGCACAATCGCGCGGCGTTGGGCGTGCCGGGTTTGCAACTCGTCGCGGGCCGCGCGCCCGACGCGCTCGCAGGACTTGCCGCGCCCGACGCGGTCTTCATCGGCGGCGGCGTGACCGTACCCGGCGTGCTGGACGCGTGCTGGGCGGCGCTAGCGAGCGGCGGGCGGCTCGTCGCGAACGCGGTAACATTGCAGAGCGAAGCGGCACTCGTGGCATGGCGCGCGCAGCACGGCGGCACGCTCACGCGCATCGGCATCGGCGAGGCGCAGCCGCTGGGCGGCTTCGATACCTGGCGTCAGGCCTTGCCTGTCACGCTTTACGAGGCCGTCAAGCCGTGACGGTGCGCATCCTGCTGCTCGGCGGCACCGGCGATGCGCTGGCGATCGCGCGCACGCTCGGCCCGCAGCACGTGTACTCGCTCGCGGGCCTTGGCCGCGTGCCCGCCGATCTCGTCTGCGCGGTGCGCGTGGGCGGCTTTGGCGGGGCAGAAGGGCTCGCGCGCTTTCTCGCCGACGAAAACATCGCACTCGTTTTCGACGCCACGCATCCCTATGCCGCGCAGATCAGCGCCAATGCGGCGCGCGTGTGCGCTGCGGCACAGGTGCCGTACTGGGCGCTGCGGCGTGCGCCGTGGCAGCCGCAGCCCGGCGACGACTGGCGCATGGTGAGCGGCTGGGCCGGCGTAGTCGAAGCGATCGTGCCGTTCGCGCGCCCGCTCTTCACGCTCGGGCGCGAGCCGCTTGCGCATCTGAACGAAGTGCCGCCGCAGCAGCACTGGACGATCCGTTGCCTCGAAGCGCATCCCGGCCCTGCCCGCGCTCGCGTCATCGATGCGCGCGGGCCGTTCACAGCCGTTGGCGAGCGCGCGCTCTTTACCGAAGCGCGCATCGACGTCGTGGTCAGCAAGAACAGCGGCGGCGGCGCGACCGAAGCGAAGCTCGCCGTCGCGCGCGAAATGGGCTTGCCTGTGGTGATGATGCAGCGGCCGCCGCTGCCCGCAGCGCAACGTGAATTCACGTCGGCGCAAGCGGCAACCGACGCGCTCGCGAACCCTATTTAGCGGAGTTTCCACGTATGACCGTTTTCTTTATCGGCGCGGGTCCGGGCGATCCTGAACTGATCACCGTGAAGGGCCAGCGCCTCGTGCGCAGCTGCCCCGTCATTCTCTACGCGGGCTCGCTCGTGCCGCCCGCCGTGCTGGAAGGCCACCGCGCGCACAAGGTGGTGGACACGGCGCCGCTCACGCTCGACGAGATCGTTGCGCTGCTCGAAAGCGCGCATGCCCAGGGCTTCGACGTGGCGCGCGTGCATTCGGGCGACCCGTCGCTCTATGGCGCAATCGGCGAGCAGATACGGCGGCTGCGTCTACTTGGTATTCCTTATGAAGTCGTGCCCGGCGTGACCGCGACCGCTGCGTGCGCGGCGGCGCTCGGCAGCGAACTTACGCTGCCCGGCATTTCGCAGACGCTCATCCTTACGCGCTACGCCACGAAAACGTCGATGCCCGAAGGCGAGCAGCTAGCCGACCTCGCGCGTCACAAAGCGACGCTCGCGATTCACCTGGGCGTGCGCCATATCGCGCGCATCGTCGAGGAATTGCGGCCGCACTATGGCGAGGATTGCCCGGTCGCGGTGATCTATCGCGTGAGCTGGCCCGACGAGGAACGCGTGACGGGCACGCTAGCGGATATCGCGCAGAAGGTGCTGGCCACGGATATCGAGCGTACGGCGCTGATTCTCGTGGGGCGCGTGCTCGCGGCGGAGGGATTTGCGGATTCGACGCTGTATGGGGCGCAGAAGCGCTAGGGCTACGAAAGCGCGCGCAAGTGCGCCCGCAGCTTGTCCACCTCGCCATCGGCAAACTCCTTTTCGATTTCCTCATGCGTTTGCTGCCATAGCGGAAACGCCGCGTTGAGCAGCCGATGCCCCTCGTCGGTGAGGCTCAGCAAACGGCTGCGCTTGTCTTCCGGGTCCTGCTCGATCACGACGAGGCCGCGCCGCTCCAGTGGCTTGAGCGCGGCCGTGAGCGTGGTGCGATCCATGGCCAGCAGCGACGCCACGTCTTTCATGCCGGGCGGATGCGGACGGTTCAGCGACATCAGCAGTGAAAATTGCCCGTTCGTGAGATCGAGCGGACGCAGCACGTCGTCGAAAATGCGCGCGAGATTGCGTGCCGCCCGCTGCATATGCAAACACAGGCAGCAATCGCGCACCAATAGCGTGGTTTCGAAGGGAAGTTTCTTTGCACGTGCCATGTTGCAATTATGTTGATATCAACCTATGCTGTCAAGGCCGGATGGGCGACATGCCGTTGCTCCCGTTTTTCAGACCAGCAACCAGACCAGCAGTTGGAGGACACATGAGCGATCAGAAACTGTTTCTCGCTGTTTTTCTCGGTACCAAAGACAACGCACGCATGAAGGGTTGGGCGGCGCTTTCCGAAGCGGATCGACACGCAAAGGAAAAGGAGGGCATTGCGGCCTGGCACGCGTGGGTCGAAAAGCACAAGGCATCGATCGTCGATATGGGCGGGCCGCTTGGCAAGACCAAGTCGATTGGCGAGCATGGCATTGCGGATACGTCTAACGCGCTAACGGGCTATACCGTGCTGCGTGCCGCATCGCACGAAGAGGCTGCGAAGCTGTTCGAAGGGCACCCGCATTTTTCGATTTTCCCGGGCGAGGGCGTCGAACTGATGCCGGTTCTGCCGATTCCCGGTGTCTGAACGGAGGCCCCGTCATGAAACTCTACGGTTTTGCCGGCACCCGTTCGCAACGCGCGCTATGGGGCCTCAAGGAAGTCGATGCCGATTTCGAATTCATCTCGGTCAATCTGCTCGAAGGCGAGCACAGGCGGCCCGAATACCTGCGCATCAATCCCGCGGGCAAGGTGCCCGTGCTGATCGACGGCGACCGCGTGATTCCCGAATCGGCTGCCATCGTGCTGTATCTCGCGGATAAATACCCGGAGAAAGTGCTATTGCCCGCGGATCTCGACGAGCGGGCACAGGCGTATCGCTGGACCCTGTTCGCGGTCACCGAACTGGAACAGCCGCTTTGGAGAATCACACGGCATTCGTTCCTTTATCCGCCGGAAAAGCGCAGTCCGGCCGATATCGAACTCGCGCGGGAGGACTTCAGGGCCATGGCCGCGGTGCTCGAGAAGCACCTCGAAGGACGCGAGTTCATCGTCGGCAACAAGCTTTCGGTCGCCGACTGCGTGACGGTTTATCTGATGGACTGGGCCAACGAAGTGCATCTGCTGGACGGCTTCCCGCGCTTGCAGGCGTATCTCGATCGCCTCTACGCGCGCCCCGAGGCGCCGCAGCGCATAGCCGAGGCGCGCAAGGCCGCGTAAATGGAAAACGGCCCAATCGGATCGCGCCGAATGGGCCGCCTCGTTACCGCGTTATGCAATGTCAATGCGCCCGCGCGTGCTCATGATCCACATGCGTGCGCGGCTGCGTCACCGTGCTCACGACGGCAAGCACGATCACGTTCACGAACAGCGCAAGGAAGCCGATGTTGACGTCCTTGATGGCGTCCGGTGCGAACGGAAGCAGTTGCGCGACGCTCAGGTGCGTCATCGTCGTGACGATGACGACCAGCACGCCCGCCACGATGCCGCAAAACGCGCCTTGCTTCGTCACGCGGTTGCGCGCGGAAAGGCTGCACACCAGTGCCGGGAACAACTGCGTGACGAAGTTATAGCCCATCAGCAGCAGCGCGACGATGGTTTCGCCGCCCCGGAGCGTGAAGCCCACGGCCACGAGCGCGATCACCGGCACGAACAGGCGTGCGAGCTTCGCGACGCGCGCGTCGTCGGCGTTCTTCACGCGGCCGCCACGGTAGACGTCATTGGCAAGCAGCGTGGATGCCGTCGTGAGGATCATCGAGCCTGGCACGAGTGCGGTGAGCACGCCGGCCGCGCCAATCACGCCCACGAACCACGGATCGAACGTTTGCAGCGCGAGCCGAAAGAGCGAGAGGTCGATGTCGCCGCCCTTGAGTCCCGGTACCTTGAGCACCGCCGCGAAACCGCAGAAAAACACGAACAGCAAAATGAGCTGGTAGAGCGGCAGGATCATCGCGTTGCGGCGGAAAATACGCTCGTTCTTCGCGGTGTACACCGACATGAACGTGTGCGGCCACATGAAGAAGCCCAGCGCCGTGAGGAGCACGGTGGACTGGAACCACGTTACGCTCTGGCCGCGTGCCGGGAAGGTGAGGAAGCCGGGCTTGGCCGCGTCGATGGCGCGGAACATCTCGCTCAGGCTGCCATAGTGGTGAATCGGCAGGTAGATGCCGAGGAACACGGCGATGGCGAGAATCATCGTATCTTTCACGACCGAGTTCCATGCGCAGCCGCGCACGCCCGAAGCGATCACGTAGACCGTCACCACGATCGCCCCGATCCAGATCGCCGCCGTCGACGAAACCGCGCCATACGAGGCCGTCGTCACGATGATGCCGAGGCCCTTCAATTGCAGCACGAGATAGGGCACGAGCGCGAGCACGCCCACACACGCCACGAGCACGCCGAGCGCGGGGCTCTGATACTTGCGCGCGAAGAAGTGCGGCTGCGAGACGAGCCGGTGCTGCTTGGCGAAGCGCCATACGGGCGGCAGCATCCAGTACGAGAGGATGTATGCAAGTGTGCCGTAGGCAAGAATGTAGTAGACGGGCGCGCCCTTGCCGTAGGCGAAGCCGCTGCCGCCCAGAAACGTGAAGGTCGTGTAGATTTCGCCCGCCATCAGCAGGAACACGAACGCGGTGCCGAAGCTGCGTCCGCCCACCGACCACTGCTCGAGACTCATGTCGTGGCCCCGGCGCGCGCGCACGCCGAGGAAGAGCGCGACGAGGGTCATCGCCGCGATGATGATGAGGGCGCTCATGATCGCACCTCCGCATCCGCTTCGCCCGAAAGCCGGTTGACCGGGTCGAGCCGGTAGACGATGCCCATGATCACCGCGGCCAGCACGACCCACATGACGATCCACGCGAGCACGAGCGGCATGCCGAGCACGAGCGGCTCGGTGCGATTGACGAACGGCACCCCTAACAGGATGCCGATAAAGGGCAGGGCAGCGAGCAACCGCAGTGACATGGCAACTCCTCTTTCATATGAGAAGAAAAGAAACGTCGCGTCGGGGTGCGAGGCAACCCACTCTATGCTTGTGAACGCGCCCCGTAAAGCTGCCAAAAATACTGAAGGGCCCGCTGTAAAAATTGCTGCAACGCGCCATTTTTCAGGGCATCGAGCGACGTCGATCAGGCACGCCTAATGCCGATCCGGCTACACTTCTCGCCAGCCCGGCGCGCTTTTTGCGCATCCCCTTACCGGATCGACTCCATGATCGAGAGCCTGATTTCAGACATCCTGTTCGGTTTCACCGGACTCATCAGCATCATCAATCCCATTGGCGTTGCCTTCGTTTTTCTCGACCGCACGGCGAACCTCACCGACGAAGAGCGGCGCCTGCTCGCCAAGCGCGTGGCGATCAATGCGTTCTGCGTGCTGGTCGCGGCGTTTTTCGTGGGCACGCCCATCCTGCATTTCTTCGGCATTTCCATGGAAGCGCTGCGTATTGGCGGGGGCCTCGCGGTGGCCGTGAGCGGCTGGCAGATGCTCAACGCGCCCGAACCCGAGCCGCTTCCGGTCGATCATCCGGTCAAGCCCATGAGCGCGAGTTCGGCCTCCGGCAAGGCCTTTTTTCCGCTGACCATTCCGCTCACCACCGGACCCGGCTCCATCGCCACGGCCATCGCGCTGAATGCCAACCGCACGCACAAGCTTTCGGCGTGGCTGCTCTCGAGCTTCGCGTCGATCGTGATCTCCGCGCTCGTCATGCTCGTGATCTATTACGTGTACAGCCGCGCTGCGCGGCTTTCGCAGTACCTGGGTGTGGAAGGCACGCGCGTGGCCGTGCGCGTGTCGTCGTTTCTGCTCCTGTGCATCGGGGTGCAGATCATACTGACTGGCCTGACCGGCTTTCTCACGCCGATCGCCGACCTGCGCGCCGCGAAGTAGCAGCGCTTTCTAGCGGGCCGGCGTACACACGCGTCCTCACGCGAAGGAGACCTTCATGTGCCGCTGGCTCGCTTATACCGGGAACCCCGTGCAGCTCGAAACCGTGCTGTTTCACGCCCGCCATTCGCTGATCGATCAAAGCCTGCACTCCACCAAAGGCGCGACCACCACGAATGGCGACGGCTTCGGGCTCGGCTGGTATCAGGACCCGCACGACATTCCCTATCGCTACCGCAGCGTGCATCCGGCCTGGAACGACCGCAACCTGCGCGAACTGGCGCGCGCGGTGCGCGCGCCGATGTTCGTCGCGCACATCCGCGCGGCCACGCATACGCCCGTGCAGGAAACGAACTGCCATCCGTTTCGCCACCGGCGCTGGATCTTCGCGCACAACGGGCTGATCCGCAGCTATCCGCTGATGCGGCGCGATCTGCTGGTCGCGATTGATCCGGGGCGCTTCAATGCGCTCGAAGGGTCGACGGATTCGGAAACGATGTTCTATCTGGCCATGACGTTCGGCCTCGAAATCGATCCCGTTCTTGCGCTGGAACGCATGGCGGGTTTTGTCGAGGAAACCGCAAAAAAGCATGGCGTCGAGCCGGCGCTCAATATGACCGTCTGCGCATGCGACGGCGAGCAGATCGTCGCCGCGCGCTATTCGAGCGAGCGCAACTCGCGCTCGCTCTATCACACCACGGCGTTCCGGCATCTGCGCGAACTGTATCCCGACGACCCGCGCATCGTGGCGGCCGGCGACGATGCCTATCTGCTCGTTTCCGAGCCGCTTGGCGATGCGCTCGATGTATGGGCCGAAGTGCCGGAATCGACGGCGATCGTCGTGCGCGGGCCCACGGTCGAGTACCGGCCGTTCGCACCTATCTCACCTTAAGGCGCCTCAAGTCGACGTTACGCGCGGCGGCGCCTTTGCCGTGCCGCCGCGAGTGCGAGCACCTCGTCGAAAAGCGTGACGTCCACGGGCTTCACGAGATGCATTTCGAAGCCCGCTTCGCGCGTGAGTTCGATGTCGGCGGCCTGGCCGAAACCCGTCATCGCGGCGAACAGGGTGTGCCTGAGCGGCGGCAGCGCGCGCAGGGCGCGCAGCGTCGCATAGCCGTCGATCTCGGGCATGGCGATGTCGATGAGCGCGGCGTCGGGCGTGAAGCCGTCCACTTCCTCGCGCGCGTGGGCGGCGCTGTAGGCCACGCGCACGTCGTGCCCTTTGAGTTCGAGCAGCGTGGCGAGGCTGTCGGCCGAATCGCGGTTGTCGTCGACTACGAGCACGCGCAGCGGCGGCACGCCGGCTTCGGCCAGCGCGGCCAGCTCGGCCGTGTCCGGCATGAGCGGCGGCGGCTGCACGGCATGCGCGGTCTCGCGCACGAACGGCAGGCGGATCGTGAACGTGCTGCCTTTGCCGGGCCCGGCGCTCCTGGCCGAGATGGTGCCGCCATGCAGCTCGACGAGCGAGCGGCACAGCATGAGGCCGATGCCGAGCCCGTTTTCCGCGGGCCCGGGCGCCGAGCGGTCCTGGCTGAAGAGGCCGAAGATCGACTCGTGCGTGCCGGGCCGCAGGCCGCGGCCTTCGTCGTGCACCTGGATCTGTACGGCGCGCGCGGCGGAACGCACGTCCACGACGATATGGCTGCCGTCGGGCGAGAACTTCGAGGCGTTGTGCAGCAGGTTCTGCAGCACCTGCACGAGCCGCGTGTGGTCGCCCGTCATGGTGAGCGTCTTGTCGGGCATCTGCACGTCCACGTGCTGGCCGCGCGCCGAGGTGAAGGGCTGCGCCGCGTCGATGGCGTGCGCGACCACTTCGTGCAGGTCGAGCGGCGCCTCGCGCAACTCGATCTTGCCCGACGTGATGCGCCCGACGTCGAGCAGGTCGTCCACGAGCCGCGTGAGGTGCACGATCTGCCGGTCGATCGTGTCGCGTGCGCGCTCGATGTCGGGGCTCGGCGCAGCCATGAGGCGCATCGTGGCCACGGCGTTGCGCACCGGCGCGAGCGGGTTGCGCAGTTCGTGCGCGAGCAAGGCGAGGAACTGCTTCATCTGCTCGCTCGAATGCTCGAGTTCGTCGGTGCGGCGGCTTTCGGTCATGTCGCGCGTGACCTTTGCGAAACCTGTGAGCCGGCCGTGGCCGTCGTGCACGGCTGTGATCGTGACGCTGGCCCAGAACATCGAGCCGTCCTTGCGCACGCGCCAGCCCTCGGTCACGACCCGGCCCAACTCCTTCGCGCGGCGCAGCTCGCGTTCGGGCTGGCCAGCGGCGACCTCGTCGGGCGGATAGAACACGGAAAAATGCTGGCCGACGATCTCGGCCGGGCGGTAGCCCTTCAGGTTGGTCGCGCCGGCGTTCCAGCTCACCACGTGGCCCTGCGGATCGAGCATGAACATCGCGTAGTCGCTCACGCTTTCCACGAGCAGGCGAAAGCGCTCCTCGGAAAGGCGCAGCGCCTCGACCTGGCGGCGTTCGGCGGTGAGGTCGCGCGTGACCTTGGCGAAGCCGGAGAGCGAGCCGTCGCGCTCGCGCAGCGCGGTGATGACGACGTTGGCCCAGAACATCGAGCCATCCTTGCGCACGCGCCAGCCTTCGTCGTTGAAGCGTCCGTGCAGCGCGGCCTGCTCCAGCTCGTGATCGGGCCAGCGGCGCGCATTCGCTTCGTCGGTGTAAAAGCGCGAGAAATGCTGGCCGATGATCTCGTGCGCTTCATAGCCCTTGATGCGGGCCGCGCCGCGATTCCAGCTCACGATGTAGCCGCGCGTATCGAGCAGGAAGATCGCGTAGTCCTCGATCGGCTCCACGAGCGCCTCGAAGCGGCGTTCGTGGTGGCTTTCGGCGGCGGCGTTGTGCGGGGCGATGCCGGAGTCGGGCGTCGTCATGGTCCTCGGGTCTGTCATACGGCCTGTTCACAAGTTTGACAGGCTCTGGCCTCTTGAATGGACGGCCCGCGTACAGCGGGCGCCGCAGCTTACCACGCGCGCTGCCCTGAGCGGTCGTACTTTTCGGCCATTGCCGGAATGCCTGCGCGCACGTGGCGTTCCGCGCGGCGGACCTGGCGGGTGAGCAGCACGACGTGGGGCGGCACCACGCGGCGTGCGCGCAACGTCCAGAACGCGCCGCGCAGCAGCGCCACGCCCGCGGGCCCGAGCGAGCGCTGGCGTGCGAACACGGCGAGCGCACGGCCGGTCGCCGCGAACGCATCGCGCGCGGGCAGGCGCATCCATGCCACCCAGGCGGTGTTGCGCGCGAGCGCGCATTGCTGCGCGCGCGTGAACCAGCGGTAAAGCGGTTCGCGATGTGCGAGCGCCTGCTCGCAATAGACGATCTCATGGCCGGCCGACAGCATGTCGAGCGCGGCAAGCTCCTCGGCGCCGCCGTGTGACAGCCGCTCCTCGTAGCCGCCGAGTGCGCGGAACACGGCCGCGCGGAAAATGCACGCGCCCGCCATGAAGTTCGCGAGCGCCGGGCCGGCGTCGCCTTCCGCGCCCGGCGACGTGGCGGCGAGCATCAGGCAGGCGGGGTGAATTTCGCGCTCGTCGCCGCTTACCACGCGCGCATTGAGCACGGCGACTTGCGCATGGGCGTCTAGCAGCTGCGCCGCGCGCGCGAGCGCGCCGGGTGCGAACCAGGTGCTGTCGTCGCAGCACGCGACGTAGTCGGTGCGCGCGAGCAGCACGGCGCGATTGAAGCCGGCCATGCCGTGGTCGCCCAGCGACTGGACGATGCGCACTTGCGGAAAGAGCGACGCCAGCAGGGAGACGGTGGAATCGGTGGAGCCGTTGTCGGCCACGATGAGGTCGGGGTGCTCGGGAAGGGCGGTGAGGCGCGCGACGGTATCGATGGTTTGACGTACGTGATTGCGCGTGAGGACGACCACCGTCACGCGCGGCGCGCTGGGAGTTCCGGGGGCAGGGGCGGAGTCGTTCATCGCAGCAGGCGGCGGGAGCCGGCCGGTGAGTTGTCGAATTGACCTATGTCAGCATACGCCGATGGCGCGCGACATGCAGTACATGACGTGCGCCAGAGGCGGGGCGGCGCAGCGGGGGTGCTGCACTGCACATTCGAGAGCTGCGCAATTTCCGCGCCGCATGCGGGCGGTGCGCGCGATCAGTTCGATTAGCCGCCCAACCAGCCGCTCAGTCGCGCGCGCAGACTTCGTCGAGGTGGCCGAGCAGGTCGGCGGGATCTTCGTACACGCGCAGCGCGCCCGCACGCTCCAGTTCCTCGGTGCCGTAGCCGCCCGACTGCAGGCCAATGCCGAGCGCGCGGCAGCGCTGGGCCGCGAGCATGTCCCAGACGCTGTCGCCCACCACGAGGCAGCGCTCGATCGGCACGCTCAGCCGCAGCGCCGCGGCGACGAAGAGATCCGGATCGGGCTTGGCGTGGCGCACTTCGTCGCGCGTGACCACGGTCGTGACGGACGGGTCCACGCCGAGCGCCTGCAAGTTCACGGACGCCGTGGCGAGCCGCCCGCTCGTGGCGATCGCCCAGGGCACCTGCGCGGCGCTCAGGGCGTCGAGCAGCGCGCGAGCGCCGGGCAGCGGCCGCACCTTGTCGGCGTGGCGGCGATAGGCGTCAGCGTGTAGTTTTTGCAAGCGTGCGATACGCTCGGGCGCGATCGTCTCGTGGGCCTCGTGCGTCTCGCGCAGCAACTGGTTCATGAAAAGCCCGCCGCTCATGCCGATGCGCCGATGAATGCGCCACACCGAAAGCTCGATGCCGTCCGCGTCGAGCGCTTCCTTCCATGCGAGCACGTGCTGATACACGCTGTCGACGAGCGTGCCGTCGAGGTCGAACAAAAAGGCCGTTTCGTTGCGCATGGGTGGCTCCTGTTGCAACACGACGATTACGCAGTGGTAGCGCAAAAAGTGTACGCCGCGGCGGGCTAGCGGCGTCGCCTCAGGGCGCGCTGGCAGCAGCCGCGCCGGACGCCGCCGGGGCGCCTTGGGCGGCGCCCGTCTGCGGATACATCTGCAGCAGCACGCGCAGTACGCCATTGGTCCATCCAAAGCCGTCCTGCAGCGGATATTCGCCGCCGCCCGCCGACGAGGCCTTCGTGGCCGACGCGCTCACGTCGTACTTCTCAACGAGCTTGTGCGTGCGGGTGTAGTAGGCGAGATTCGTGGCGATCCAGCGTGTGGCGATTTCCTGCGCCAGGTCCTGCTCGCCGTAGCGGCGCAGCCCCATGACCGCGAGATATTGGAGCGGCGCCCAGCCGTTCGGCTCGTCCCATTGCTGGCCGGTCGCGACCTGGGTGGTGGCGAGGCCGCCGGGGCGCAGCAGTCCGGCGCGCACCGCGGCGGCTACTTCCTGTGCCTGGGCCTTCGTCGCGGCGCCCGCATAGAGCGGGTAGACGGTCGCCGCCGTGAGCCGGTGCGTGAGCGTGCGGTGTGCGAAGTCGTAGTCGCTGTATGCGTGCAATTGCGGATCCCAGAGCACGCGGTCGATGGCGTCGGCGCGTTGTTGCGCGCGCTTCGTCATCAGTTCGGCCTCGCGCGCGTCGCCCTTCAGGCCGTAGGCCTTCGCGAGCGTGCGTTCGAGGATCACCATCAGCGAATTGAGGTCCACCGGCGCGAGCGAGGTCACGTCGATGGTCGAGAGGGTGTGGCCGTCGGCGAGCCAGCGCGAACTGTAGTCCCAGCCCGTTTCCGCGCCCGCGCGCAGGTTGCGCCAGAGGTCGGAGGCATCACGCTGCGGCGTGGCGCGCGCGGTGAGGATGTCTTCGCGGTACGACTCGTCGCGCGGGCGGTTGCGCGCGTCCCAGTAGCGGTTGAGCAGCGTGCCGTCGGGCAGGCGCACGAGGTGGCGCGCGGCGTGGCCGGGCTTGAGCGTCTGCGCGCCGGCCATCCAGTAGTCATATTCCTTGCGCAGTTGCGACAGGTAATGGAGGTACACGGCGTCGCCGTCTTTCTCCGCGACGAGGCTCACCATCTGCGCGAAAAACGGCGGCTGCGAGCGGCTCAGGTAGTACGTGCGATTGCCGTTCGCGATATGGCCGTAGCGGTCGATCAGCGCGGCGAAGTTGTTCAGCTCGTCGAGCGCGAGTTCGTGGCGGCCGCTGGCTTCCAGGCCGAGCATGATGAAGTACGAATCCCAGTAGTAGATTTCGTTGAAGCGCCCGCCCGGCACGACGTACGCATACGGCAGCGGCAGCAGCGACGAATACGGATTCGGCTTCGCGTCGGGGCGGCGGCTCAGCACGTTCCAGAGTGTGTCGATGTGGCCGACGACATCCTGGTTCGGATCGGAAACGTAGTGGTTTTCAGTTTGCGCCGGGGCCGTGAAGTACTGGTTCACGAACTGCGTGAGCGCGGCCTTGCGCGCGGCGTTGTCGTGCAACCCCGCGTGCTGCTGGCGCCAGCGCTCGTAGGCCGCCGTGATCTGGCTCGGGCGCTCGTTGGGCAGCATATCGGCAAACGTCTTGCTGTCGGGGAAGATCTGCGCGAGCTGCACGTCGTGATAGAGGCGGCCGTAGAGGTCGGCGGGCGTGGCGGGCTGGCTCTCTTTTGCCGCGTCATGCTGCGCTGGCGAGCGAACCGGCTTTGCCGATCGCGCGGACGTTTGTAATTCCTGCGCGTTGGCCGGCGCGCTCGCGGAGGCCGCGGCGTCGGCCTGGGCGTTAGCGGCATGGGCGGTTTGCGCGAGCGGCCAGGCGAGGCACAACGCAGCGGCGAGTGTGGCGGCAAACGGGATGGAGCGGGATTTCGTGGCGGATGCGGGCGTGCGGGAGCGGAACGGAAAAGACATGGCCTTGATGTTTTTGATGGGCGACGAGCGCGCCTGCGCGCGAACGTGGGCGCAGGCGAAGCGTGCCAAGGAGCAATTTCCGTTCCGCCCAACGGGCTGGCGAGACGGCTGGCGCCTGCGGCGTTATTCGAAATCGGGATAGTCCATATTCTTCATATCGCGTTGCGCGATAACGGGCGCAGCGGCGAAACTTGCGAAAAATCAATTCAAGCAACGCCGCACCAGGAGACATCTCATGCGCACTCAGGTTGGTATCATCGGCGCCGGGCCCGCGGGCCTGCTTCTTTCCCATCTTCTGCATTTGCGTGGCATCGACTCGGTCGTGCTCGAGCTGCGTGGCCGCGAGCAGATCGAATCGACCATTCGCGCCGGCGTGCTCGAGCAAGGCACGATGGACGTGCTCACCGAAGCGGGCGTTGGCGAGCGCATGAAGGCCGAAGGCGCGCTGCATCACGGCTTCGAACTCGCGTTCGAAGGCAAGCGCCGCCGCATCGATCTCACTGGCCTCACGGGCAAAGCCATCACCGTCTACGCGCAGCACGAAGTGCTCAAGGACCTCGTGGCCGCGCGCGTGGCTGCGGACGGCAAGCTCTTCTTCAACGTCTCGGACACGTCGATTCACGGCGTCGAATCCAGCACGCCGTCGATCCGCTTCACGCATGAAGGCGAGGCGCACGAGCTGCACTGCGACTACGTGATCGGCTGCGACGGTTTTCACGGCGTGTCGCGCGCCTCGATTCCGGCAACGCTGCGCCAGGACTACGAGCGCGTGTTCCCGTTCGGCTGGTTCGGTATTCTCGTCGAGGCGCCGCCCACTTCCGACGAGCTGATCTACGCGCGGCACGATCGCGGCTTCGCGCTCGTCAGCACGCGCTCGCCG
Source organism: Paraburkholderia sp. CNPSo 3281 (assembly GCF_024206515.1). NCBI lineage: Bacteria > Pseudomonadati > Pseudomonadota > Betaproteobacteria > Burkholderiales > Burkholderiaceae > Paraburkholderia > Paraburkholderia sp. CNPSo 3281. Next base: position 64,774 of record NZ_JAMBPS010000020.1, read on the forward strand.
AACGTGCAGCGCATGTATTTCCAGTGCGATCCGAAGGACAACGTCGATCACTGGTCCGACGACCGCATCTGGGCCGAGTTGCACGCGCGCGTCAATTCGCGCGAAGGCCACCAAGTGGTGGAAGGCAAGATATTCCAGAAGAACATCGTGGGCATGCGCAGCTTCGTCACGACCACGATGCAGCACGGCCGCCTCTTTCTCGCGGGCGACGCGGCGCATATCGTGCCGCCTACCGGCGCGAAGGGCCTCAATCTCGCGGTGGCGGACGTGCGCGTGCTGACCGCGGCGCTGGTGGCGTTCTACAAGGAAGGCCGCACCGATCTGCTCGACGGCTATAGCGAAACGGCGCTGCGCCGCATCTGGCGCGCCGAACACTTCTCGTACTGGATGACGCGCATGATGCACCGCCTCGACGATGCCACGCCGTTCGAGCAGCGCCTGCAGGTCGCCGAGCTGGAGCACGTCACCACGTCGCGCGCCGCCGCGACGGCGATGGCCGAGAACTACGTGGGCGCGGTTGCCGTGTGAGGTAAGCGCAACGAATGAAATGGCCGCGCGGGTCCCGAAGGGCTCGCGCGGCTTTTTTTGCGTGTCCGGCGGCGCGTTGGACCGTTTCAAGCCGGTTTCAAATCGCCGTGAGCGGCGCGATGCCCAGTTCGTTTGTGATATCGGCGAAGGGTTTTCTTACGGAGTCGGGCAGAACGATCGTCTGCATATGCCGTGCGCGATTCTCCGCCTCATATTGGCCCGGATATTGCACCGGCTGCGCCGGATCCTGCGGCGGGCAGCTGAGCAGATAGTCGAGGAACGATTCGACCTCCTGCGAGCGCCACGTCGTGTTGAAATCCACCTGCGGATCGAGCACCAGCGCGAACAGATTGTTGGTCGCGACGCCGTTGCGCGGGTTGTCCGGATGGATCGTGCCGCCGCCCGAGAGCACACCCGCGAGCAGTTCCGCCACGAGCCCGAGCGCATAACCTTTGTGCAGGCCGAACGGCAGCAGCGCGCCGGGCGGGTCGGCGAACAGCACGTTCGGGTCGGTGCTCGGTTGGCCGTTCGCGTCGATCACCGAGCCGTCGGGCGCCGGCAGGCCGTTTTCGGCGAGCACGCGCGCCTTGTTCACGGCAATGGCGCTCGTGGCGATATCCACGACGAAGGGCGGCCGCCCGCCCGGCAGCGGGCCCGCGAAGCACAGCGGGTTGGTCGTGAGTCGAGGCTCGCGTCCGCCGAACGGCGCGACGATCGGCGCGCGGTTCACCACGTTGGTGAACGCGAGCAGCACGTAGCCTTGCGCCGCGACCATTTCGCCGTAGTGGCCCATGCGTCCCAGGTGATGGCTATGGCGCAGCGTCACGATGCACTGGCCATGCTCGTGCGCGCGAGCGATCGCGTCTTCCATCACGACCTTGCCAATGTGCTGGCCAAAGCCGCTGTGGCCGTCATAGCCGATCAGGCTGCCGCGGTCGACTACGCGTTCCGCGCGACCATCGGCGGCGACGAAACCCGCGGCAAGCACGCGCTTGTAGTTAGGCAGGATCGACAGGCCGTGGCTCGCGTAGCCCACGCGGTCGGATTCGATCAGGTGATCGGCCACGTCGGCGGCAATGTCTTCAGGCACCGAGACGTTCGTGAGCACGGCCGTGGCGAAGCGGCGTGCGTCGTCGATCTTGACTTCCATGAGCGGCTCCTTGCTAACCGTGCAGCGTTCGGGTGCAGTGTTCAGATCCAGCCCAGCCAGCGCCACCACGTCGCGGCGAACAGCAGCAATAACACATAGCCGACGATCGTCAGCACGATGCCCACGCGCGCGAACTGCTTCGCCGTGAACGTTTCGGTGGCGAGGCACACCATGTTTTGCGGCGCGTTGATCGGCAGGATGAAGCCGAAGCTCACGACGTAGCCGAGCAGCATGGTGAGACCGAGCCGGTTGAAGTCGCCCTGCATGGACTGCAGCACCGACACGAGAATCGGCAGCATCGCGGAGGTGAGCGCCGTTGCGCTCGCAAATCCGAGGTGGATGAGGATGAGGAAGGCCGAGAGAATCGCGAAGGCCATGAACGGGGTGGCGGTGTCGAGCCCCGTGTGATGCGCGACGAGGTCGCCGAGCCATTGGCCCGCCTTCGTCGTGAGCAGCGCCGTGCCGAGGCTGATGCCCACGCCGAACACGATCACCGTGCCCCACGGAATGCGGCTTTGCACGGTCTTCCAGTCCATCACACCAAAGCGCGGCAACAGCAGCAGCACGAGCCCAACGTAAGTGACCGAGGTGGTATCGAACGGGTGCAGCTTGCCTTCGGTCGCCCAGAACAGCAGCAGGCCGATGGAAACACCCAGCAGGCGTTTTTGCGGGCCCGTCATGGGGCCGAGTTCGCGCAGCGAGGCTTCGACGGCTTCCTTGCCGCCCGCGATCGCGTCGGCTTCGGGCGGCAGCATCTTCAGCACGATGAAGAGCAGCGCCGCCGACATCACGATCGCCCAGGGCGCACCCGCAATGAGCCAGTCGAGCCACGTGACGCGCGCGCCGAGCATCTTGTCCATGAAGCCCACGGTCAGCAGATTCTGCGCGGCGGCGGTCTGGATGCCGACGTTCCAGATGCTGGTGCCTTGCGCGACCACGATCATGATGCCCGCCGCGATGTTCGAGCGCTTGTCCACGCCGAACGCCGAGATCACGCCCACCATGATCGGCACGACGCAGGCGCTGCGCGCGGTGGCGCTCGGCACCACGAGCGAGAGCACGATGGTCACGGCGACCGCGCCGATCAGGATGCGCCGCGTGGTGGTGCCGATCAGCGAGAGCGTGACGAGCGCAATGCGCCGGTCGAGCCCGGTGACGGTCATCGCCGCGGAGATAAAGAGTGCGCCAGCCACGAGCGCGAGCGCGGAATTGGAGAAGCCCGCGAGCGCCATGCTGATGGCTTTGTTGGTGCCGTAATCGACAGCGGGGTTGTCGATGGTGGGTGCGGTGCCCACGAGAAACGCCATGAGCGAGGTGATGATGATGGCGCTCGCTTCGTACGATACCGCTTCGGTGAGCCACACGACCACGGCGAACGCGAGGATGGCGAGCATGCGCTGGCCGGCGGGCGGGAGGCTATCGGGCAGGGGCAGCAGAAGCACGACGACGAGCGCGATCACGCCCGCGATCAGGCCCACAGGTATGCCCTTTTTCTGCGGCGCGGCGCTCGCGTTGGCGGCTGGCTGGGGTGCGTTCATGGCGATGACTCCATGTTGGGCATGCACGCGGCATGGCTCGCGTGTCGCTTCTGGCAGGGCGCGTGCAGCGTCGAAAAGCGGCGGTGTGGCGGCTTGCGAACGAGTCAGCGCATTCGCTTCGCGGATGGTACTGCCATTCGACTGATGAAGCGTTTAGTGTGTACGGCGGAAGCGGGCGAGCGCGAAGGCTGGGGAAGGGCGGCGTGGCAGCATGCCGCGGGTGATGCGGGCAAGTTGATGGTGGAGGCGTTTTAACCGGCAAAACAGCCGGTTAAAACGGCCGCCGACGCGAATTACTGGCTGGCGCCAGCAGCAGCGTTAGCTTTCTTCTGTGCGTCCTGCAGGTTCTGCGGATAGTTCGGGTCGTTCAACGCCGGCTTGTAGCCCGCGTCTTCCAGCTTCTTCAGCTCGGCATTGTTCTTCGCGCGGGCTTGCTTGCGTTCGGCCTTGCGCTGCGCTTTGGCCTGAGCCTTGGCCTGCGCCTTCTGTTCCTTGGTGAGCGGTTGCGAGGCCGCGGCGGCGGCGGGTGCGCTGGCTTCCGTTTGCGCGAATGCCGGCGCGGCAACGCCGATCAGGAAAGCGGCGGTAGCCGCGGCGAGAGTCAGCTTGCTGGTGGTGGAGCGCATTGATTCCCCTAATCATTGGTTTGAACGACTTACTCAGGGCTGGGACGACGGGCGCACATGGCTGCGGCGCGCCCGTTGCTCAATGTAATCGATCCCCACCAAAGACGGTAGCAAGCGCTGACCCTGGCTTGCTGGTAACCGCAGCGGCGACCCCGGCGGGCTCGCTGGGCACTCAGGCGCCGAGTTTCGCGGCCGCCGCTGCGACTACGCGCGCGCGTTCGGCGAGCGACGCAGCTGTCTGCGCGCGCAACCTTTCCACGATCACACGCGGCGCGCTGGCGGGGTCGCCCGCATCGAATGGCGGCGCGGGGGCGTATTCAAGTTCGAGCTGGAGCGCCTGGGCGGCCTCGTCGCCGATCAGCTCGGCGGCGAGCGTTAATGCGAAATCGATACCGGCAGTGATGCCGCCGCCGGTCAGCACGTTCCCGTCGCGCACCACACGCGCTTTCACGGGCAGCGCGCCGAGCGGCTCCAGCAGTTCGTGGAAGGCCCAGTGCGTGGTCGCGCGGCGTCCGCGCAGCAGCCCGGCCGCGCCGAGCACGAGCGCGCCCGTGCAAACCGAGGTGACGTAGCGCGCCGTGCTCGCCTGGCGGCGCAGGAACGCGAGCGTCTCGTCGTCGGGAATCAGCAGGGAGACGCCACTGCCGCCCGGCACGCAGACCACGTCGAGTGGCGGGCAGTCCTCGAAGGTCGTGTCGGGCGTGAGCATGAGACCGGTGCTCGAGCGCACCGGATCGCGCGTCTTCCAGATGAGCCGCGCCTGGCTGTCCGGCATCGACGCGAGCACGTCGTACGGGCCGGTCAGGTCGAGCTGCTGAACGTTGGGAAATGCGAGAAATCCGATTTGCAGTGCCATGTGGGGTTCCCGGTCAAGATTGGACTGTCGCAAAGGGTCGATAGCTGTGCCGATGATTCGGAAATCACTGTAATCTCGCCCCGGTCCACAACCATGCCAAAAACCACGCAAAAACTGCCAGCGGCGCAGGTGCGAGCCGCAATCGGAAAGCGTTCAGTGAACGAGACACGCGCCGCGTTCAGCCGCCGCTTAACTTGCGGCAACTGAAGCGGCGCGTTGGCTGCTTCAAACTCAGGCCGGCATCTTGCGGAACGTCATCGCGATGCGGTTCCAGCCGTTGATCGCGATGATCAGCAGCGTGAGTCGGCGATCTCCTGATCGCTGAAATGCGGCTTCACGCGTTCCCAAATGTCGTCGGGCACGTGCGTTTGCGCGAGCAGCGTGACCGATTCGGTCCATTCGAGCGCCACGCGCTCGCACTCAGTGTAGAACGGCGTTTCGCGCCACACCGATACCGTGGCGAGCTGGCGATCGGTTTCGCCGCCCTTACGCGCATCAATGGTGTGCATGTCGACACAATAGGCGCAGCCATTGATCTGCGAAGCGCGCAGGCGCCCCCGTTCTGCGAGCGGCTTTTTGATCGAGCTTTTGCTCGCGCGCTCTTCGAGCGCAATCATGGCCTTCGTGCCTTCCGGGTTGGCCTTGTAGAAATCCAGACGTGCTTGCATGAGCGTTCACCTATCGAGTTGAATTTCGTGGCGCTGTCGTCGACAGCGAGGTTGACAACGATGCGTTGGACTCGCGAACTGCGTAGCCACAGGTGCACTTTAGGCGTTGTCAATCAGGCGTATTCGCAGCGCCACGACGTGCTGCTCGCGCATCTGAGCGGACCGCTTGCGCCCTGGCTCGAACCCGTCATGCCGAACACGGCGGGGTTGCACGTGGCGGCACGGCTCGTCGCGCCGCTCGACGCCGCCGCGCTCGCGCAGGCCGCGCGCCGCGCGTCGATCGGCCTGCACCCGCTCGGGCCGTTTCATCTCGAAGCACCTGTGCAGAGCGGTTTTCTGTTCGGTTACGGTGGAGTCGACGTCGAGCGTATCGACGCCGCGCTGACGTCGCTCGCCACGCTGCTGCGCACGCTGTGACTGCATCTTGCCGCCTCGGCGACACCGGCGTGGCAGCCGAAATCGTGCAAAAACGCCATACGTATGGCGCTTTCCTGATGAACGCGGCGTGCGCCGCGCCGACCGAAGTGCGTCGTCCGTCAGCGATTCGGGCGCGTCAGGGGCACGTTTACCCCTGTAAACAGGCGTCAGAATGTGATCGAGAGTCAGCGCCGCGCAACAAAATCGTAACGACAATGCAAAAGCTTCACGCAAAACGCTTGCGCGTATGTAGAATCCGCCGTTGAAGCACGTGCATTCCGCAGTGCTTCTTCGATTCACTGACCAACACTGGTAGGAGAAACATGCCGACTTCCGCAAAGAAAGTGGCCGCAAAAAAGGCAGCTGCCCCGGCCAAGAAGGTTGCCGCAAAGAAAGCGCCCGCCACCAAGACGGCCGCAGCTAAGAAGGTCGCCGTGAAGGCGTCCGGCGCACCGACGCCGATCAAGGACACCTTCACGAAGGCCTCGCTGGCTACCCACGTCGCTGAGCGTGCAGGCGTCGAGCCGAAGGCTGCCAAGGCCGTGCTCGCCGCGCTGGAAGACACGATCCTCGGTTCGGTCCACAAGAAGGGCGCTGGCGAATTCACGCTGTCGGGCCTTCTGAAGATCGTCGTCCAGGCCGTGCCGGCGAAGAAGAAGCGCTTCGGCAAGGATCCGTTCACGGGCGAAGAGCGCTGGTTCCCGGCGAAGCCCGCATCGGTCCGCATCAAGGCGCGCGCCCTCAAGAAGCTGAAGGACGCAGCAGCAGCCTGATCGCGCTGATTGCGCTACAAGCCGCGGCCTTCGGGTAGCGGTTACCCGTCAGTACCAAAAAATCCCCGTTGGCGTCGAGCCCACGGGGATTTTTCATTTGGTGCGTGCAATGCGCACTGGAACTGCTTTGCTATGCCCTGATATTATGGCTGATATTCAGTATGATATCTCTGTATTCGCGATAGGGTCGTCGTCGATATCATATGAAAATGATGCTTTAGACAGAATGATTCAACCATCCATAACAAGGTGTTATGCAGACAGCCGACCTCAGTTTGCGCCAGGTGGAAGCGTTTCGCGCGTTGATGCAATGGCGCACCGTCACGCGCGCGGCACAGGCGCTCGGCATTTCTCAACCTGCGGTGAGCCGTTTGCTTGCCGACTTCGAAGCAAAGGTGGGGTTCGCGCTTTTCGAGCGGCGCCGGGGGCGTTTGCTGCCGACCGTCGAGGCCCATACGCTGCAAGACGAAGTCGAGCGCGCGTTCTTCGGTTTCGAGCGCGTGGCTCAGGCGGCCGCGCAGATTCGCGCGCAACGGCGCGGCGTCGTGCGCGTTGCTGCTTCAGCGGATCTTTGCGCCGACTTCCTGCCGCGCGTGGCCGCCGCGTTTGCGAGCGAGCACGAAGGCGTCGATTTCGAATTGCTGACGGGCGAGGCCGCCGGGATTGCCGAGCGGGTGGCGGCGCAACGCTGCGATCTCGGTTTCGTCGCGCAAGCCGTCGCGCATCCTGGCGCGCGTCTCGAGTATCTGGGTGAATGGCCGCTGCACTGCATCGTGCCGCGCGGGCACCGGCTCGCGCGCAAGCGCGTGATTCATGCGCAAGACTGCGCGGGCGAACCCTTCATTTCGTTTGCCGCGGCGAGCGAGGCGCGCCTCTCGATCGACCGGCACTTTGCCGAATGCGGGGTGGCGCGCGAGCCCGGCGTCGAAGCGGCGCTCGCGCAATCCGTCGTGGCGATGGTGGAGGCGGGGATGGGCATCGCGCTCGTCGACGCGCTGACAGCCCAGCACGCGAGCGCGCGGGTGAGCGTGAAGCGCTTCACGCCCGCGCTTTCGGGTGCGCTCCATGTCGTGCGCGGCACGCAGCGCGCGGCGACGGCGCTGAGCGACGCGTTCGTGTGGCACGCCGCCGCCGCGCTGGCGCGGCTGCGTTGAGCCTTTCGCTCGTTAAAAGGCGTGTAAACGGCGCAAGTCAAGATTTTGCGTGAACACGCCCTTGGGGGAATGCTCCTAAAACCCGGCGGCCATAAAAAAACCAGCCAGGGCTTGCGCCTGAGGCTGGTTTGTGGGGCGTTTCGTTTTTAGCTGCGTGGTCTCGCGAGCTGCGCCGGAAGGGCTCGTCAGCCCGTTCCGGCGCCGGGCCGAAGCCCGGAGTAAAGCGTTGCTTAGAACTTGTGGCGGATGCCCAGGCTGACCATGGTCTGCGAGCTCGTAGCTGAGTTGTAGCCGTACGAGCCGATCGACGCGCCTGCGATCGACGTCGTGGTCGCGCTGTCGCGCTGCGTGCCGTTGGCGTGCTGCCAGGCCGCCACAGCGTACAGGTCGGTGCGCTTCGACAGGTTGTAGTCCGCGCCGAGCGAAACCTGGTTGTACGTGTTCGAGGTGTCGCCAGAGCCGTGCGTCCAGGTGTAGCCGAGGCCGAGCAGCAGTGCCGGGTTCAGCTGATAACCGAGGTAGCCGCCTGCGACGTTGAAGCGCTGGTTCGACGGGAATGCCGAAGCGCTGTCCCGGCGCATCTGAACGTTGCTGTAACGGCCGTTGAACGTGAACGGACCAGCGACGTATTGTGCAGCCACCGAAGCAATGCCAACCGACTTCGCCGAAGCGTAAGCCTGGGTGATCTGGCTGCCGTCCTGGAACATGGCGTCCGACGTTGCGCCCGAAGCCCAGCCGCCGTTAGCCGCGCGCGATGCCGGCGACGACGCGTTGTCCATGCGGACGTAGCCGCCGGCGACGTTGAACGAGCCGATGCCGTACGTTGCAGCAGCACCCCAGGTCTGACCCGAGCCGGTCGAGCCAGCCACGCCGCCAAACGCGTACATGCCTTCGAACTGGAAGCCTTGCAGAACTGGCGAGACGTACTTGACCGCGCTGTTCGTACGCGAGCTGTTGTCGTTGTTGTCGACGTCACCCGGGGTAGCGAACGTGCTGCCGAAGTAGTTGTCACCCGTCAGCGGCTGAACCATGTCGACCACGGGGTCGTACTGGCGGCCGAACGTGACCGTACCGTACTGGTCGTGCGACAGGCCAACGAATGCTTGACGGCCGAAGATCGCCGTGTTGCCGTTGTACTTGCCCATCTTGCCGCTGTTGATGTCGAAGCCGCTTTCCAATTGGAAAATTGCCTTAAGGCCGCCGCCCAGATCTTCCGTGCCCTTCAGGCCCCAGCGGTTACCCTGCAGGTTGCCGCCGACCAGGGCGACCAGGTTCTTGTTTTGACCTTGGCTGTTCATCGTGTGGTTGACGTACTGGATCGATTCGTCGATCACACCATAGAGGGTCACGCTGCTTTGAGCGTGAGCGGTGCCAGCTGCGGCCAAGAGGGCCAGCGAGAGGGTCGAGAGAGCGACTCGTTTCATTCTGTTTTCTCCACGCAGAAATTGTTTAGTTGTTGCGCGTTGCAGAATAACGCAGCAGGCCAGGCGACCTGAAATGAAAAAATAAAGATTGTCGCGAAAACCTGACACCGGCCAGAACCCCTTGTCAGACGGGGCCTCGGTCCACTATGCCGTTTTAAGAAATATTGGATTGTTGATCGAGCATTATTGTCGTTTTTGATAAAAGTTCCGTAAACAGCCGTTATTTTTTCGCCTTACTGCGACCTTGGGTAGCCGACTCAATTGGCGCGGCGGCATTGGGGTGGCGGCGCCTGCCGGCGGCTGTCATGGCGAGCGCGGCGCTGGCGACGAACAGCACCGAACCCCACGGGTGGCGCTTCACGTAGCGGTCCGCGGCGGCGACCGTGCGGCCCGCGTGGACCAGCGTGAGCGCGGCCGCGTAAGTGGCGCTGTCCTCCATGCGCACGACCGAACGGCGGATCTGCAGCCCCGATTTCAGCCTCCCGAACGCGCCGCCATGCGCGCTCGCGCGGCCGATCGCGCCGAGCGGAGTTTCCGATCGTGTCGATTTGTCTGCCGAAATGGCTGCCGCCAGAGCCGCAGGCATTGCCGTGGCGGCCGTGCCGCCGTTTCCGATCGGCACGGCCGATGGCGCTAGCGCAGCGGCGGGACGGTCCGCACGCTTCGTGTCGTGCCGCGCGACGATGGTGGAGGCGGCGAGCACCGAGGCCAGCTTGGCGCGGCTGCCGGGCGGTGTTTCCTCAAGGAAACCCCACGCGCCACGCGGGTCGTGCATGCGCCCGCGCGCGGCCGAGAATTCCGCGCCGAGCAGGAGCACCGCCGCTGAAAAATAGAGCCACATGAGCAGCACCGCGAGCGAGCCGGCGGCGCCGAAGGCCGTCGCCATGCCCGCGTGCGCGAGATAGAGCGCGAATAGCTTCTTGCCTGCCGAGAACAGCACTGCCGCGACGATGCCGCCCACCATCGCGTCGCGCCAGCGCACGTCGGCGTCGGGCAGGAAGCGCAGCAGGGCGCCGAACGCGACGGCCAGCACCACGAGACCCACGGCGAGCTGCATCAGGTTGCCAATGATCACATAAGGAGAATTGCCCCAGAGCCACTGACCGACGAACGTAATGGCCGTGTCGAGCACGAGCGAGACGATCAGCAGGAACGCGACGCCCAGCACGAGGCTGAACGAAATGAGCCGCACGCGCACGAGCGCCATCATGCTGGAGGGACGCTGCCCGTCCGGCGGCCAGACGATGTTCAGCGCGGAATTGAGCGAGGAGAAGGTTGCGGACGCGCCGATTACGAGCAGGGCGAGCGAGATAATCGCCGCGACGCCGCCCTTGCCGCCCGCCCGGTGCGCGTTCTGCACGATGGTGGTGATGCCCGCGGCCGCGTCGTCGCCGAGCACGTTGTGGACCTGGCGGAAGAGTTCGCCGCGGGCGGCATCGTCGCCAAAGAACCAGCCGGCCACGGCAATCACCATCACGAGCGTGGGCGCGAGCGAAAACGCCGAATAGAACGCGATGCTCGCCGCCAGCGACGGGCAGCGATTGGCGATGAACTGGCGCAACGCGCCTACCACCCACGACGCTTCCTTGCGCGCGGCGGACTGCAGTCGTTCGGTGGAAAGCGTTGACATGATGGAGCGCCCCGCGGTGGTTCTTCAGTGGTTCGTTTTCGTCACAAACATGGCTCATTCGCCATTCAATAATATTAGCAAGCGTAGTTCCCGGGCGATCTCGCGCCGCACGCGCGTAAAGCTCGCGAACATCCAGCGCGATCCGTCTCCCAAAACGTCTTATACTGAAAAAACCCACAACCAGGCCGAGGACGAATCATGCTGCAGATGTCCCGGCGCCAGTTCCTCAAGGTCACGGCTACGTCGCTGGCGGGTTCCAGCCTCGCGTTGATGGGGTTCGCGCCCGACAACGCGCTTGCCGAGGTCCGACAATACAAACTGGCGCGCACCACTGAAACCCGCAATACCTGCCCGTACTGCTCGGTTGGTTGCGGGATCCTCATGTACGGTCTCGGCGATGGCGCGAAGAATGCTACGACGAGCGTCATCCATATCGAGGGCGATCCCGATCACCCCGTCAATCGCGGCACGCTGTGCCCGAAGGGCGCGAGCCTGATCGATTTCATTCATAGCGAGAGCCGCCTCAAGTACCCCGAGTACCGGGCGGCCGGCTCGAACGAGTGGAAACGCATGTCGTGGGATGAGGCGCTCGACCGGATCGCGAAGCTGTTGAAGGAAGATCGCGACGCGAACTTCGTCGAGAAAACCGCCGACGGCAAGACCGTGAACCGCTGGTTGACCACGGGCATGCTGGCCGCATCGGCGGGCACCAACGAAGTCGGCTATCTCACGCACAAAGTGGCCCGCAGCATGGGCCTGCTAGCATTCGACAACCAGGCGCGTGTCTGACACGGCCCGACGGTGGCAGGTCTTGCCCCGACGTTTGGCCGTGGAGCGATGACGAACCATTGGGTCGACATTCGCAATGCGGACGTGATTCTGGTGATGGGCGGCAATGCGGCCGAGGCGCACCCGTGCGGCTTCAAGTGGGTCACGGAGGCGAAGGCGCACCGCAAGGCGCGGCTCATCGTGGTGGACCCGCGCTTCACGCGCACGGCATCGGTCGCGGACTTCTACGCGCCGATCCGCACGGGCACGGACGTCGCCTTTCTTGGCGCGGTGATCAGCTACTTGCTCACCAACGACAAGATCCAGCACGAGTACGTGAAGAACTACACGGACTTCTCGTTCATCGTGCGCGAAGACTACGCGTTCAACGACGGCATTTTTTCGGGCTACGATCCTCAGAAGCATTCGTACCCAGACAAGTCGTCGTGGAACTACGAGCTCGGCGACGACGGCTTCGTGAAGACCGACGACACGCTGCAGAATCCGCGCTGCGTATATCAGCTGCTCAAGCAGCATTACTCGCGCTACACGCCCGAGATGGTCGAGAAAGTGTGCGGCACGCCGAAGGACAAATTCCTGAAGGTGTGCGAAATGCTTGCGAGCACGGCCGTGCCGGGCCGCGCGGCCACGATCATGTATGCGCTCGGCTGGACCCATCACTCGATCGGCTCGCAGAATATCCGCACCGGCGCGATGGTGCAGCTCCTGCTCGGCAATATCGGCATTGCGGGCGGCGGCATGAACGCGCTGCGCGGCCACTCGAACATCCAGGGGCTGACCGACCTCGGGCTCATGTCGAACCTGCTCACGGGTTACATGACGCTGCCGTTCGAAGCGGAGCAGGACTACGACGACTACATCAAGAAGCGCGCGTCGCAGCCCATGCGGCCGAACCAGCTCAGCTACTGGCAGCATTACGGCGCATTCTTTGTGAGCTTCATGAAGTCGTGGTGGGGCGACGCAGCCACGAAGGACAACAACTGGGGCTACGACTGGCTGCCCAAGCTCGACAAGCCGTACGACCTGCTGCAGACCATCGAGCTGATGAATCAGGGCAAGGTCAACGGCTATATCTGCCAGGGCTTCAACGTCATGGCGTCCTCCCCGAACAAGGCCAAGACCGTCTCGGCGCTCAGCAAGCTCAAGTGGCTCGTGATCATGGACCCGCTCGCCATCGAAACTGCCGAGTTCTGGAAGAAGTACGGCGACTATAACGATGTCGATCCGGCTTCGATTCAAACCGAAGTGTTCCGTTTGCCCACCACGTGCTTTGCGGAAGAAAACGGCTCGCTCGTGAGTTCGAGCCGCGTGCTGCAGTGGCACTGGAAGGGTGCGGAGCCGCCGGGCGAGGCGAAGAGCGACCTCGAGATCATGTCGGGCCTGTTCCTGCGCATACGCGCCGCGTATCAGAAGGACGGCGGCAAGCTGCCCGATCCGATCGTCAAGCTCGACTGGCCCTATTCGAATCCCGCGAGCCCTACGCCGGAAGAACTGGCGAAGGAGTACAACGGCCGTGCCCTCGCCGACCTGACCGATGCGAAAGATCCGACCAAGGTGCTCGTGAAGAAGGGCGAGCAGCTCTCGGCCTTCGCGCAGCTGAAGGACGATGGCACGACCGCGAGCGGCTGCTGGATCTTCTGCGGCGCGTGGACCCAGGCGGGCAACCAGATGGGTCGGCGCGACAACGACGACCCCACGGGCATCGGGCAGACGCTCAACTGGGCCTGGGCGTGGCCGGCGAACCGGCGCGTGCTGTACAACCGTGCCTCGTGCGACGTGGCGGGCAAGCCCTTCGATCCGACCCGCAAGCTGATTGGCTGGAACGGCAGTGCATGGACGGGCGCGGACATACCCGACTACAAGGTCGATGAAGCGCCCGATCAGGGCATGGGGCCGTTCATCATGAACCCCGAGGGCGTGGCGCGTTTCTTCGCCCGCGACGGCATGAACGAAGGTCCGTTCCCTGAGCATTACGAACCGTTCGAAAACCCGCTCGGCTATAACCCGTTCCATCCGAACAACCCGCTCGCCACGAGCAATCCGGCGGCGCGCGTGTTCCCCGACGACCGCAAGACGTTTGGAACCGCGAAGCAGTTCCCGCATGTGGCGACCACGTACCGGCTCACCGAGCACTTCCACTTCTGGACGAAACACGCCCGGCTGAACGCGATCATTCAGCCGCAGCAGTTCGTCGAGATCGGCGAGGCGCTCGCGAAGGAGGTGGGCGTGGTGGCGGGCGAGCGCGTGAAGGTGTCGAGCAATCGCGGCTATCTGGTCGCGGTGGCGGTGGTCACCAAGCGCATCAAGCCGCTGACCATCGAGGGCAAGACCGTGCATCAGGTTGGCGTACCGCTGCACTGGGGCTTCACGGGACTCACGCACCCGGGCTATCTGACGAATACGCTCACGCCGCCCGTGGGCGACGGCAATTCGCAGACACCCGAGTTCAAGTCGTTCCTCGTGAAGGTCGAAAAGGCATAGGGGGCGCGAACCATGGCATTGCAATCACTCGACATCAAGCGCATCTCAGCCACGACCACGCCGCCGCCGGGCGTGCGCGAGCCGGTCACGGGCACGGTCGCGAAGCTCATCGACGTGACCAAGTGCATTGGCTGCAAGGCGTGTCAAACGGCGTGCATGGAGTGGAACGATCTGCGCGACGAAATCGGTGTCAATACGGGTGTCTACGACAATCCGCACGATCTCACCGAGCACTCGTGGACCGTCATGCGGTTCTCGGAATGGGAGAACCCGGACGGCAACCTCGAATGGCTGATTCGCAAGGACGGCTGCATGCATTGCGAGGACCCGGGCTGCCTGAAGGCGTGTCCGTCGCCGGGCGCGATCGTGCAGTATACGAACGGCATCGTGGATTTCCACCAGGAGAATTGCATTGGCTGCGGCTTTTGCATCACGGGCTGCCCATTCAATATTCCGCGCCTCTCGCAGAAGGACCGTCGCGTCTACAAATGCACGCTGTGTTCGGACCGCGTGGCGGTGGGGCAGGAACCCGCTTGCGTGAAGACCTGCCCGACGGGCGCAATCGTGTTCGGCACCAAGGAAGACATGAAGCAGCATGCGGCCGAGCGCATCGTGGACCTCAAGGAGCGCGGCTTTCAGAACGCCGGGCTCTACGATCCGCCGGGCGTGAGCGGCACGCACGTAATGTATGTGCTGCATCACGCGGACCGGCCCTCGCTTTATCACGGGCTGCCCGATAACCCGCGCATCAGCCCGATGGTGCGGCTCTGGAAGGGCGCCGCCAAGCCGATCGCACTCGGCATCATGGCGCTCACGGCGCTGGCGGGTTTCTTCCACTACACGCGAGTCGGCCCGAACGAGGTGACGGAAGAAGATGAAGTTGCCGCGCGCGACGAGGCGCGGCGCATGCGTGGCGAACCGCCCGAGGAGCGCAGCGATGAAAGACGATGAACCGCAACTGATCGAGCGCTACACGCCCAACGAGCGCAGCAACCACTGGATCACCGCGATCAGCTTCATCCTGCTCGCGCTCTCGGGCCTCGCGATGTTTCATCCGGCCATGTCCTGGCTTTATGCGGTGCTTGGCGGCGGCCAGTGGACGCGTATTTTGCATCCGTTCATCGGCATCGTGATGTTCGTCTCGTTCCTGCTCCTTGCGTTGCGCTTCTGGCATCACAACTATCTGGACAAAGACGATATCCAGTGGATGAAACAGATGGGCGACGTGCTCAACAACCGCGAAGACAGGTTGCCCGAGATCGGCCGCTACAATGCGGGCCAGAAGCTGTTATTCTTTGTGATGGTGGTTTGCCTCGTGCTGTTGCTTTTGAGCGGCATCGTGATCTGGCGGCGATATTTTTCGATCTATTTCTCGATCGAGATTATCCGGCTCTCTTCCCTGGTGCATGCGGTAGCGGCGTTCGTGCTGATGTGCGGCATCATCGTCCATATTTATGCAGCGCTTTGGGTGAAGGGGTCGATCGGCGCGATGACGCGCGGTTACGTCACCTGGGGCTGGGCGAGAAAGCATCATCCGCGCTGGTTCCGCGAGAGCATCAAGTAACGCACAGGCTGCGCGCCGCCTGCCGCGCCGTTGGCTAAGGCAGTGGCGGCGCGAGCGGCAAACCGCCGGCGCCCGCGAGGGCACGGCGGTTTTTTCTTTGTGAAGCCGTTCTGGAGCAGACCGTCGTGACGCAACGCATTCTCGACCCGCAGCAAATCGAATCGCTCGATCCTTCGGCGATTCCGCGCATCCGTCTGCCCGAGCGCTTCGCCTTTTTCAGCACGCGCGCCGTGCGCCTGCGGCATCTCGCGGACCACAATCCCATTGGCGGCTACGTGCGTCTCATGGCAGCGCTCGTCGATGCGCAGCAGGAGGCGCTCGAACATTGCAGCGCGTCCATGCCTTCGCGCGAAGCCATTGCGAACGCGCAGCATCATTGCATGCCGATACTGCCGGCGATTTCGGGCGAGCGTGATCCGCAATGGCACGCCGTGCTATTGCGTCTCGCCGATCGGGTCGAAGCGGCAGGAGCCGTCGCGCCTGCGCTCGCGAAAGTGCTAGACGAACTGCGCGCTATGAACGAAGCACAACTCGACGTCCAGGCCGATGCGGTTCTCGCGCAGCGCTACACCGAAGTCGCACCCGCCACCGCGCCGTTCATCATGGCCGCGCTGCAGGTGGTGTGGACCGACCTCGCGAGCCGCATCGACGTGCGCGATGTTCCCTATGTCGACGCACCGGGCGTATGTCCCGTGTGCGGGTCGCCGCCCGTTGCCAGCATCGTGCGCATTGGTGGCGTGTATCAGGGCTACCGGTTTGCGCAATGCAGCCTGTGCGGCACCGAGGCGCACGTGGTGCGGGTGAAGTGCACGAACTGCGATTCGACCAAGGGCATTGCGTATCACGGCATCGAAGGGGGCAATGATGCACTCAAGGCCGAATCGTGCGACGAATGCCATACGTACCGCAAGATCGGCTATCAGGAGAAAGACCTCGATTTCGAGCCGCTTGCCGACGACCTGGCGAGCCTCACGCTCGATCTGCTGATGAGCGATGCGGGCTACCGTCGCGCGAGCCCGAATCCGTTGCTGTGGCCCGAAGTGCCTGGCGACCAGTAAGGAGCCGCGCGCGCCATGAGTGAAACCATGGGACAGGCAGCGGAGCACGACGCGCACGCCCTTCATGCGCTGCTCGCGAAAATGCCGGCCGTCGAGCGCGTGATTGCCTCGGAGCAAGCGCAGCCGCTGATTGCGCAGTACGGACGCACCCAGGTGCTGGACGCGATACGCGCCACGCAGGACGGCTGGCGTCGCGATGTGCGAACTGGTGTGCCGGCGAATGGACACAAGGATGCCGAACCATTTTCGCTGGAGCGCGTGATCGCGGCGACTGCGCAACGGTTGGCCGAGCGTACGCAAAGCCGCCTGCGTGCGGTCTTCAATCTCACGGGCACAGTCCTGCACACGAATCTCGGCCGCGCGCTGCTGCCCGACGAGGCTGTAAAAGCCGTGGTGCAGGCGCTCACGCAACCCGCGAACCTCGAATTCGATCTCGCGAGCGGCAAGCGCGGCGACCGCGACGACCTGATCGACTCGCTGATCTGCGAACTGACGGGCGCTGAAGCCGCGACCGTCGTGAACAACAACGCAGCGGCCGTGCTGTTGCTGTTGAGCGCACTCGCCAATCGCAAGGAGGTCGTCGTTTCGCGCGGCGAACTGGTCGAGATCGGTGGCGCGTTTCGCATTCCCGACATCATGAGCCGGGCTGGCGCACGCCTGCGTGAAATCGGCACGACGAACCGGACGCATCTAAAGGACTACGAGGCGGCGATCAATGCCCGCACGGCGCTCCTGATGAAAGTGCATTGCAGCAACTACGCGATCAGCGGCTTTACGAAGAGTGTCGAACTCGATGAACTCGCGCCGCTGGCGCGTCAGCACGGCCTGCCCGTAGCGGTCGATCTGGGCAGCGGGACGCTCGTCGATCTCGCGCAGTGGGGCTTGCCAGCGGAACCCACGGTGCGCGCGACCGTGGAAGCGGGTGCGGACCTCGTGACCTTCAGCGGCGACAAGCTGCTGGGCGGCCCGCAGGCGGGGCTGATCGTAGGGCGCAAGGCGCTCATTGCGAAGATCAAGAAGCACCCGCTCAAGCGCGCGTTGCGGGTCGGCAAGCTCACGCTCGCTGCGCTCGAACCGGTGTTGCGGCTCTATCAGGCGCCCGAATTCTTGCGGGAGCGGCTCACTACGCTGCGCCTTCTCACACGGCCCGCATTGCAAATGCAAGAGGCCGCGCAGCGCGCGCTGCCCGCGTTTCAGCGTGCCATCGGCGAAGGGTACGCCGCGAGCGTCGAGCCGATGTTCAGCCAGATCGGCAGCGGCGCGCTGCCCGTGGACGTGCTGCCGAGCAGCGGGCTGGTCGTGCGCCACGCGGGCAAGGGCGGCAGTGGCCGCGCGCTACTCAAGCTCGAACGCGCGTTGCGCGAGCTGCCGCGGCCCGTGATCGGCCGCATTGCCGACGACGCCCTGCGTCTGGACCTGCGCTGCCTCGAACCCGCGGACGAAGCGGCGTTCGCGGCGCAACTCGCGGAGCTGCGTCTGTGATCGTCGGCACGGCGGGGCACATCGACCATGGCAAGACCACGCTGGTCCGCGCATTGACCGGCGTGGACACCGACCGCCTGAAAGAAGAGAAGGCGCGCGGCATTTCGATCGAACTGGGTTACGCGTACCTGCCGCTCGCCAACGGCGACGTGCTTGGCTTCATCGACGTGCCCGGCCACGAAAAGCTTGTCCATACGATGGCGGCAGGCGCGTGCGGCATCGACTTCGCGCTGCTCGTGATTGCGGCCGACGACGGTGTCATGCCGCAAACGCGCGAGCACCTCGCCATTCTGCAACTGCTTGGCGTGCAGCAAGGCGCCATTGCGCTGACCAAGTGCGATCGCGTGGACGCGGCGCGGCTCGCCGCCGTGCGTGCCGAAATTGCCGCGTGGCTTGCCAACACGATGCTTGCGGACGCAACCGTATTCGAGGCCCATGCTACGCAGTCGCACGACGAAGGTGTGGCGCAACTCGACGCCTGGTTGCGCGAGCGCGCGAGTACATGGCGGGCGCGACGAGACGATGGGCTCTTTCGCCTCGCAGTGGATCGCGTATTTACGCTGACGGGCCAGGGGACGGTGGTGACGGGCACCGTATTCGCCGGGCGCGTGCAGGCAGGCGACGCGCTCGTGCTCGCACCCGCCGGCACGCCTGTGCGCGTGCGCGGCCTGCATGCGCAGAATCGCGCGGTACAGGCCGGCGATGCGGGCCACGCCGGCCAGCGTTGCGCGCTCAATCTCGCGGGCATCGACAAGGCGCAGATTGCGCGCGGCGACTGGATCGTCGATGCACGGCTGGCTGAGCCGGCCGTGCGTCTCGACGTCGAACTGCAGTTGCTCGACGACGCGGGCATCACGTTGCAGCACTGGTCGCCGCTGCATGTGCATCTCGGCACGACGCATCGCGTTGCAAACGTCGCGTTGCTCGAAGGCGAAACGCTCGCGCCGGGCGCGGCTGCCCGCGTGCAGCTCGTGTTCGAAGCGCCGATGCACGCGTTGCCGGGAGACCGCTTCATTGTTCGCAACGCGCAGGCGAACCATACCGTAGGTGGAGGGCGCGTGCTCGATCCGTTCGGCCTGTCGCGGCGGCGCCGGACGCCGGAACGCCGTGCATGGCTCGACGCGTTGCGCACGTGGCTCGACGAAGCGAACCTGGCACCGCTGATCGAAGAAGCGCCGCGCGGTATTGCGCGCGCGACGTTGGTGCAGTTGACCGGTTACGACGAAGCTGCGCTTGCTTTGCCGGCCGATGTGATTTCCATCGCAGCGCAAGGACGCGAAGACGAAGGTGCGGTGATCGCACGTGCGCACTGGACGAGGCTCACCGAGCGCATTGTCCAGGCGCTCGCCGAGTTTCATGCGCGCTCGCCCGACGAGCAGGGGCCGGACGCGGCACGGTTGCGCCGCATGGCGGCACCGCTCGTGAGCGATGCCGTGTGGCGCGCCGCGATTGAAGCGCTCGAGCGCGAGGGGCGCGTGGCGCGCAGCGGGCCGTGGCTGCATCTGCCGTCACACGTGGTGACGCTCGACGCCGACGACGAAGCGCTTGCCGCGCGCCTCATGCCGCTGCTCGCACAAGGGCGTTTCGATCCACCGTGGGTGCGGGATCTCGCGCGCGAGACGCGGCAGCCGGAAGAGAAGGTGCGTGCGCTGCTGCGCAAGCTCGCGCGTTTGGGTATGGTGTATCAGGTCGTGCGCGATCTCTTTTACGATCGCGACGTGGTGCAAACGCTCGCTCGTGCCGTCGCACAGATTGCGGAGGAGCAGGGCGGCGCGGTCAATGCCGCGGCGTTTCGCGACGCCACGGCATTGGGCCGCAAGCGCGCGATCCAGATTCTGGAGTACTTCGACCGCGTTGGATATACTCGCTTTCAGCGCGATACGCATCTGCTACGGCACGATAGCCGGATGCGCGAATGGTTGTAGGCACATCGATTTCTGTTGGCGGTTGCAGGTGGTTTGGGTTTGACGAAGGAAGGCATTCGTATCCGGTGGTACGGCCGGGCTTCAAACCCGGTTGGGGGCGTCAGCCGCTCCCGGGTCAGTTCGACTCTGGCTGCCTTCCGCCAGTTTGTTTGCGGGGAGTTCGTGGGTATATATATGTGGAGGTAACCATAAAACTTCCGCCTGGAAGTTAATTGGTTTAAATATGCCCAATTTACGTTTTGTTACGTATTACGGTAGCTGCTTGCATTCCGGTAGTCGACGCTGTCGCTCCCTCCGGTTGTGGCCGTTGGGATCATAAAAATCGGGTGGTCTGCTCCGGCTCTATCTTTCTCTCTCTTCGTTGTGTGCAACTAAGGCGGATTGCGTGGACCACTCTTGATAGCCATGTCACAGACCCATCGCGTCTTCCGTAGGTTCGTCCTGGTTACCGGGCCAACTGCTTACTGAGCGGAGCAGCCCGGGCATACCTTGCGTCTGGTCTGTAGCACGTTTGACGCATCACTATGCACCTCGCCTCATTGTGCACTACGCCGATTTATCCGGCGGGCGGGGCGGGCTTTGCTCGCGCGTTGGCGAGATGGAAACAAACAATTGCGAGCGTTAATTCAACGTCTGCGGCGCATATACTTCCCGTAATCACCTCGTCCATCAGGTATCGGATTCATGCACGGCGGTAAAACATACGAATGGAAAGCGGTCGTCAGGTATTCCACAGCGTGCAGCCGGACGGTACTGAACTGAGTAAGCTGGTTTCTCTGGTCACGCCGGCCGGCAAGCGGTTCCATATGGGAGATAGCGCTCTACTGCACACGGCCGCGTAAATCGTGGAAGAAGGCAGGCGAGGCAGTAGTTGACGAACAGCCCAATTATGATAATAATATCATGTATGCGAAGCGCTGGCGCCTCGACCGTTCCCGATGCGGGTGCGCGCAAATGCGTGGTGACCACAGCAGGGTACAGGCGGCGTATCCAGGCTCAGCCCATTTTGCGACAGTGACATGAAACGGAAAGCGCTGCTTTTGCTTGCAAATCTTGCTGCTTCGGCAACCGTAAACGCGTAACGAATGCCCCCACTGCAGAGAAACATTCGCTGGCATTTGGCCTTCGGTACCGGTGGATCTGCCGGGCTGCGACGGCGGATCGTTGCAGTGCACCGCCCGGCCGCCGTGCATGATTCTATGTCCATGGTTGGCAGGAATTTCGGCGATGCGCGGATACAAACCATGACCGGCGCCGCTCGCGTGCCGAACAGATGATTTAACGCCGGAAGGGCGTACCTACGACTGCCTACCATCGCCAATCATTGTTCTGGGGAGCCGTTGCCCCGTCGGCTGGCGTCCTGTTATGGAGCCTGCGTCCCGTCCTGACGCCGTTTCTGCTCGGTGCCATGATCGCGTACGTTTTGCAACCGGGCGTGGAGTGGCTGGTACGTCATCGCGCACCACGCGGTCTTGCCGCGTTTGTCATGATTTCCGTGTTCGCCTTGCTTGTCATGCTGCTCATTTTGCTGGTATTCGTGGTCATCCAGAGGGAGGGGCCCGAACTCGCAAAACAGGTGCCTTCGTTGGCAGCCAAACTCGACGCTACGCTGCAACCCCGGCTGGCTTTCCTGGGAATCAACTACTCGCTCGATCTGGCGAATGTCCGCGACGCGTTGACGGCGCGACTGATATCAGGCGAGCACGGCGCTGTCCTCGCTGCGTGGCAGTACGTGCGTACGAGCGGCAATATGATGATGAACCTCGCGGGCAATGTGGTGCTAGTGCCGCTCGTCCTTTTCTATCTGCTCCACGACAGGCACGAGGCGCTGGAGCGCATGGAGAGTTTTGTGCCGCGGCGCTGGCTCGGAAGAACTCGGCACTTTGTTGCGGAGATCGACCACATGCTGGCGCAGTATCTCCATGGGCAACTGCTCGTCGTCGTGATACTTGCGGTGTATTACCCCACGGCTCTGGCGATCGCTGGACTGGACATCGCGCTGCCTGTCGGCCTTCTCACCGCACTTGCCGTCTTCGTCCCCTATATTGGATTCTCGACCGCGCTGGCTCTTGCGCTACTCGCTGCGTTTCTGCAATTTGGGAACTGGTACGGTTTCGCAGCGGTGGTCGCCGTATACGGAATCGGACAGATCATCGAGAGTGTCGTTCTTACACCCAGGCTCGTTGGCGAGCGCATCGGCCTGCATCCGCTGGCGGTTATTTTCTCGTTGCTGGCGTTTGGGCAACTGTTCGGTTTCTTCGGCGTGCTGCTTGCGCTGCCTGTGAGTGCCGTCGTTGATTCGGCGTTGCGAGCACTACGGTGGGGCTGTCTTGAAAGCACACTTTACCGGGACTGATCGTTTGGAGATCAGCGGTCGCTGCGCAGTGTACCGGCAGGCGGCGGATGATGCTCGATCGTCTGCCGGAGCCTGCCGTCGCTGAAGCATTAGCTTTCCTGAAGCAATGCTGAAGCGTTAAAGCGGTATTTCCGTGCCTGGCGTCATGCCGCCGTTTCGCTTGAAACGCTCGCCGCTTGTGGGGGCGCAGGGAGGGGGCGATGAGCAATCCTTTCGGCTTCAGTGCGTTTGAGGCCGAACGCCTGCAACACAATGGCCGCCGTGCTCTCGGCGAACTTTTCGTGCCTGGATCGAAGGGCCTTTCGTGCGCGAACCGCCCGCTTTGAAGATCCAGAGAGGTGAAGCTCAGCAGCTACTGCAGCGACGACAGTGCCGATGACGGAAAACACGCATAGCAGTTCGTCCGCGACCATGAAGCGTCGTTCCGAAATCCCTCGCTTCGTGTCCCGCAGTAGCCGCTGACCCAGCCCCCTGCTCAGTACCCGCGTAGATAGCCCTTCGCGTATCAGTAGTTGCCCCCAAACCGGCTCCCGGTAGGCCCGCAAAAGCGTATGACGTACCGACACTGCGATCGCTTCGGCCGGGTCGGACAACCCGGTTGCGAGACGATCAAGCGTAGTCGCGAATTCCTCGAATAACCATTCGACGAGCGCGGCGAAGATCCCTTCCTTTGAATCGAAGTGGTTATAGAAGGACCCAAATCCCACGTCGGCGGCATTCGTAATCTCGGTGATCGTGACGCTTTCCATTCCCTTTTCCGTCACCAGCGCAAACGCGGCATCGAGCAAACGAAGCCGCGTTTCGAGCTTACGTCGGGCCACGCGCGGCGATCGCGTTGCGGTGGACTCGCGACCGGAAACTGGCGCCTTCGCCAGTTTCCGACGACTCGTGCGGGAAAGCGGGACGTTGGGCATGTCAGCTCCTGGAACCATATATTGTCAGAGTTTAGATTTAAATGTCATTATTGACAATAGCATCAGTAATGGGTTTAATGTCATCCTTGCGACGGTGGAAGCGGAAAACAGTCTGGATCCACGGGCAACGAAAGCGTCTGCGAGACGCTGGTAGATACCTGGCGCCAAAGTCCGCGGGCGCCGCGCAGAAAGGCGCGCATGCATCAGCGAATGCGTCTATCAGATGGTGCCGAGCCGCTTCGAGACACGTGTGGCGATCCGCTGCGATGGCCTGTCAACAAAGCTCGGGCCGCCGGTCCATGGGGTCGTCGAAGAGGATCCGTTCCGCATCAATGGCTTCGTTTTCGCGCTACGGGCAACGCGCGCTTCTTGCAGGCGCGACTAGCCATCGGCGCGGATGACTTTTCTACCTGTATTCATCACCTGCCTTGTGAACATCGTGAAACAACCCGGTCTTGTCGCGCTGAAACGAGTGCGCTCCCTCCTGCCTTCCTTCTTTCCGTCGACGCACAAGTTGACTGTCGTCGTTGCGGCGTGCAGCGCCATCGCTCTTTGTGCATGCCACCAGACTGATGCCGTCGTCCCGGAGGCCAAGCCCGTCGTTGCGCTTGCGGTTCATCCGGATGGGCACGCTGAGAGCAACTCGCTGCCGGCACAGGTACAGGCGCGTTATTCGACGCCACTGTCGTTCCGGGTGGGAGGCAAGGTCATCGAGCGGCGAGTGCATATCGGCGATACCGTCAAGGCGGGACAGGTGGTTGCGTTGCTCGACCCGACGGATCTGCAGAACAACCTCGTCAATGCGCGCGCGCAGCTCGACGCGGCTGAGCATCGCCTCGTTTTTGCAAAGCAGCAGCTCGACCGTGATCAGGCTCAGGCGCGTGCGAACCTGATTGCTCCCGCGCAACTGGAGCAGACCGAGGATGCCTACGCTTCGGCGCTTGCGCAGCGCACTTCCGCGCTCGCCCAGATGGCGCTCGCGACGGATCATCTGCGCTATGCGACGCTGACCGCGGACCACGACGGCGTCATCACTTCCGAGGATGTGGATACCGCCCAGAACGTTCAGGCAACCCAGGCTGTGTACCACCTCGACTGGACGGGCGACGTCGATGTCGTTTGTGACGCGTCTGAAAGAACGCTGAACGCTCTCGCTGTCGGTAGCAACGCGCGCGTCACGTTGCCCGCGCTGCCCGGCAAGACTTTCGAAGCGCGGGTGCGCGAGGTTTCGGCTGCGGCCGACACGCAAAGCCGCACGTGGCGTGTGAAGCTCACGCTGACCGCACCGAGTCCCGAGGTGCGTCTTGGCATGACCGCCAATGTGGCATTCAGCGCAGCCGACGATCTCGCTGCCGGCAGTCAGGTCTTTACGCTGCCGGTGACGGCGCTCTTCCACAAGGGTGAGAATCCGGCCGTGTGGGTGGTGCGTAGAGGCAGCGACACGCTAGAGTTGCGCCCGGTCACGATCGAGCGGTACGACGAACGCACTGTCTCGTTCAGTTCGGGACTGCACGATGGCGACCGCGTCGTCCTGCAGGGCGTGCATGCCGTGAGTTCCGGGCAGCATGTGCAAGTGGTGCCTCCGCTGCATTCAGAGGACGCCTCGGTATGAACGCGCGCGACCACGAGCACGCGCTCGACAGCGCGCCGGCGAACGCTTCTGGCGAGCAAAGCGCTAGCGGTACGGGCTTCAACCTCTCTGCATGGGCGCTGCGGCACCAGCAGCTCGTGATTTTTCTGATCGGGCTGGCCACGCTTTTTGGGGTGATTGGCTATACCCATCTTGCGCAATCGGAAGACCCGCCGTTCACGTTCCGGACGATGGTCATCAAGACGTACTGGCCGGGCGCGACCGCCCGCGAAGTGCAGGAACAGATCACGGACCGGATTGGCCGCCAGCTGCAGGCGGCGCCGTATGTCGACAACATCAAGAGCTACTCGCGCCCCGGCGAGTCGATGATCTTCTTCGCGATGAAGGACTCGGCGCCTGTCAAGGAGGTGCCCGAGACCTGGTACCAGGTCCGCAAGAAGGTGGGCGATATCGCGGCGACGCTGCCGAGGGGAACGGCCGGGCCCTTCTTCAACGATGAGTTCGGTGACGTCTACACGAACATCTACGCGCTCGAAGGCGATGGCTTTACGCCCGCGCAAGTGCATGACTATGCGGATCAGCTGCGCACGGTTCTGTTGCGCGTGCCGGGCGTCGCGAAGGTCGATTACTTCGGTGACCCTGATCAGCATATCTTTGTCGAGATTTCGAACGCGCAACTCACGCGTCTGTCGATCACGCCGCAGCAACTCGCTCGTGCAATCGACGCGCAGAACACCGTCGCACCCGTCGGCACCGTTACGACGGCGGACGACCGCATATTCGTGCGGCCGAGCGGCGCGTTCAAGAATGAACAGGCGCTCGCGGACACGCTGATCACGGTCAACAACCGCTCGTTCCGTCTTGGCGATATTGCAACCATCAAGCGCGGTTATGACGATCCGCCCGTCACGCAGATGCGCGTTGGCAGCCACGCTGTGCTCGGCATCGGGGTAACGATGCAAAAGGGGGGCGACGTCATTGACCTCGGCCGGGCACTCGACGCGAAGACGGCGGAATTGCAGGCGTCGCTGCCGGCCGGCCTGAAGCTCGTGCCGGTTTCAAGCATGCCGCACGCGGTCAAGCACTCTGTAGACGACTTCGTCGAGGCGGTTGGCGAAGCGGTGGCGATCGTGCTGGTGGTCAGCCTCGTTTCGCTCGGCCTGCGCACGGGCATGGTCGTCGTCATCACGATTCCGATTGTGCTGGCCGTGACGGCGCTGTGCATGCATCTATTCGGTATCGGGCTCGACAAGGTTTCGCTCGGTACGCTCGTACTCGCGCTCGGGCTGCTCGTCGACGATGCCATCATCGCCGTCGAAATGATGGCCGTGAAGCTGGAGCAGGGCTGGAGCCGCATGCGCGCGGCGGCCTTTGCCTACACGAGCACCGCATTCCCGATGCTGACGGGCACACTCGTCACGGTCGCGGGCTTCCTGCCGATTGCGCTCGCGAAATCGAGCACGGGTGAATACACACGCTCGATCTTCGAGGTATCGGCCATTGCGCTCGTCGTTTCGTGGTTCGCTGCAGTCGTGCTGGTGCCGTTG
The DNA here is from genome assembly GCF_024206515.1 of Paraburkholderia sp. CNPSo 3281. NCBI lineage: Bacteria > Pseudomonadati > Pseudomonadota > Betaproteobacteria > Burkholderiales > Burkholderiaceae > Paraburkholderia > Paraburkholderia sp. CNPSo 3281. The sequence continues at coordinate 91,245 of NZ_JAMBPS010000020.1, forward strand.
CTGGGCTTCCATCTGCTTCCGGAGAGCAAGGCTCACGCGAGCGGTGGCCATGACCATGAACATGATGTCTATAACACGGGCTTTTACCGGCGTCTGTCGGGCTGGGTCGCGTCGTGTATCGACCGACGCTGGGTCGTGCTCGGGGTCACCGTCGTGCTCTTCGTTATTGCGATGGCGGCATTCACGCGCGTGCCGCAGCAGTTCTTCCCGAACTCCGAGCGGCCCGAACTGCTGGTCGACCTCAGGCTGCCGGAAGGCGCTTCGTTCGAGGCGACGTTACGTGAATCAAAGCGCCTCGAGAAGGTCCTCGATGGCAAGCCCGGGATCGACCATTTCGTCGACTTCGTCGGCACGGGTGCCCCGCGCTTCTATCTCCCGCTCGACCAGCAGCTGCAGCAGCCCAATTTCGCGCAGTTCGTGATCACGGCCAAAGACGTCGAAACACGCGAGGAACTGATGCACTGGCTCGACGCGAAACTGGAGAAGGACTTTTCCGGAGCTCGCACACGTGTGGCACGACTCGAAAACGGTCCGCCCGTGGGCTTTCCGATCAAGTTCCGCGTGAGCGGTGACGATATCGCGACGGTGCGATCGATCGTGGAAACGGTCGCGGGGAAAGTCCGTGCCGATTCGCGCACGCGCAACGTCCAGTTTGACTGGGACGAGCCGGCCGAACGCTCGATCTCGTTCGAGATCGACCAGAACCGCGCGCGCCAGCTTGGCGTCACGTCAGCGGACGTTTCGAGCTTCCTCGCCATGACGCTGTCCGGCTACACCGTCACGCAGTACCGCGAGCGCGACAAGCTGATCAACGTCGATCTGCGTGCGCCGAAGAGCGAGCGCGTCGATCCCGCAAAGCTCACGAGCCTTGCGATTCCGACACCGAACGGCCCGGTTCCGCTCGGCTCGCTCGGACATGTGCGCGACACGCTCGAGTACGGCGTGATCTGGGAGCGCGACCGCCAGCCGACCATCACCGTGCAGGCCGACGTGCGCGGCGACGCGCAGGGCATCGACGTGACGCACGACATCGAGAACGCACTCACGGCTGTGCGCGCAAAGCTGCCTGTGGGCTACCGGATCGAGGTGGGCGGGGCGGTCGAGGAGAGCGTGAAGGGCCAGACGTCGATCAACGCGGAAATGCCGCTGATGATCATTGCGGTGCTGACGCTGCTGATGATCCAGCTGAAGAACTTCGCGCGCACCTTCATCGTGGTGCTCACCGCACCGCTGGGTCTGATCGGCGTGGTGACTGCGCTGTTGCTGTTTGGCAAACCGTTTGGCTTCGTCGCGTTGCTTGGTGTGATCGCGATGTTCGGGATCATCATGCGCAACTCCGTCATTCTGGTGGACCAGATCGATCAGGACATCGCGGCGGGGCACCCGCGCTTTGACGCCATTATCGGCGCAACGGTGCGGCGTTTCAGGCCGATCATGCTGACGGCCGCCGCCGCCGCCGCCGTGCTCGCGCTGATTCCGCTGCTGCGCTCCGGCTTCTTCGGACCCATGGCGACCGCGCTGATGGGCGGCATCACCACCGCCACGGTGCTGACGGTGTTTTTCCTGCCCGCGCTCTACGCGACGTGCTTCAGGGTCCGTCGTGACGAGCGCGGCGAGCAACCGGTCGTCGTCGAGCATACGGAGGGTTGATCATGACTTTTACCTACAAGACATCCGTGCTGGCCGTGGCCGCGGGACTCGCTGTGACGGCGTGCTCGTTCGGGCCGAGCGGCGAGGCGCCGGCCATGCCGTCGCCCGAGCACTACGGTGCGCAGGCGCAGCCGGCGAAGACGGTGGCCGCGGGTGGCGTTGCGCAGACCTTCGATGTCGGCGACACGCCCGGGCCGCAATGGTGGCGGCTCTACCACTGCGCCGCGCTGGATGCGCTCGTCGACGAAGGACTGCGCAACAGCCCGACGCTTGCGGCGACGCAGCGTACGCTCGCTGCGGCGCAAGAGCAACTGCGCGCGCAGATCGGCTCATCGACGCTGCCATCGATCGACGGCGCCGCGCAGGTCCAGCGCGCCCGTTCACCGGTCGCGCCCCAGCTTGGCCTCCCCGAGCAAGTGCAATACAACTTCTTTGCCGGGCAGTTGCTCGCGCATTACACGTTCGACCTGTTCGGCCAGACGCGCTATGCGAACTTGGCGAGCGCGGCCCGTGTGAATGTGCAGGCGTTCGAACTCGAAGCGTCGCGCCGTGCGCTCGCTGCAAACATCGTGGCAGCCACGATCAATGTGGCGGCACTCGATCGCGAGATTGCGCTCACCGAGCGGCTCGTTGCCGTATCGAACGATGCGGCGAACGAGGACGAGCAGCGCTACGCGCTGGGCGCAGTATCGCGCGTCCAGGCGCTTGCGTCGAAACAGGACGCGGCTTCCATCGCGGCGACGTTGCCCGAGTTGCGTCAGCAGCGCGCGACTGCGGTTCATGCACTCGCGGTGCTGATCGGCCGTACACCGGACAATGCCCCGAGCGTGCCGGATCTGGACAGCCTGTCGTTGCCAGAGCACGTGCCCGTCGCCGTGCCTTCGGACCTGTTGCGCTCGCGCCCGGACATCCAGGCAGCCGACGGCGCCGTCAAGGCGGCGGCCGCCGATGTGGGCGAGGCAACGGCGCAACTTTTCCCGAGCCTGTCGCTGACGGGCGCGATGGGTCGCGGCGGCTTCAGCTGGCCGGCATTGGTTTCGGGCGCGGGCGGCCTTTGGGCTATCGGCGCGAGCCTCTCGCAGCCGATCTTCCATGGCGGCGCGCTGTTCGCGCAACGCCGTGCATCGGTCGATACTTACGACGCCACCGTGCTGCATTACAAGTCCACTGTGCTTTCGGCGTTCCAGGACGTGGCGAATTCGCTCGCCGCGCTGGATAACGACGCACAGACCCTCGCGTCGAGCGAAGTCGCCGCTGACGCCGCGCGGACGGCATTCGAGGACACGGCGTCGCGCCACCGCCTGGGCTCGCTGCCTTCGGCGGCAACGCACGCGAGCGAGTCGCGGTATCTGAACGCAGAGATCGGCGCAGTGCGCGCAGCGAGCCAGCGCATGAGCGATACAGCCGCACTGTTCCAGGCGATGGGGGAAGTGCCCCCGGCTCAGCAGACTCAGCAGACGACCGCATCGACGCATTGACCCAGGCGTTCGTGAAACGCGAGGGCGATCCGCCAGGACCGCCCTCGCCGTTCAGCAGTGGCTCGAGCCACGCGATGGCCGTTGGACACATCAATTGACGGGCCACCGCGCCGGCCGCGTGATTCGGCCGTTGCGCCAGTGTGAATGCCCCCGGATTTCCGCTTTATTTCCGTATGGAATATCAGAGACTAATTGCCTGCCACGAATGCGATCTGCTGTTTCGCAAGCCTTCCCGTGTCAAAGGGCGCCGCGCAGCTTGTTCGCGCTGCGGTGCGGGCATGACAGCGCTACCGGGTAGCGGATGGCCGCTTGACTGGATTTGCGCTGTGACGCTCGCCGCATTGATCGTTTTTTGCATCGCGCAGAGTTTCCCTGTGATCGAGCTACGCGCGAACGGCATGACATCCGAGGCGACGCTGTTTGGCGCCGTGCGCTCGCTTTGGTCCGGCAACATGCGCGTCGTCGCGATCATGGTGTTCTGCTCGGCGGTACTCTTCCCGTTGATCGAACTGCTCTCATTGCTATATGTGCTGGTGCCGCTCCGGCTAGGCAAACTGCCACCTCAATTCAACGCGATGGTGCGTCTCGTGCAGCTCGTTCGGCCGTGGGGCATGATCGAGGTGTTCATGCTCGGCGTGCTGGTGACGATCGTGAAAATGGTCAGCATCGCGGAAGTGATCCCGGGACCGGGATTGTTCGCAACGGGCGCGCTGACTGTCATGCTGGGCGTTGTTGCTTCATTCGACCCGAGCAGGCTCTGGGCGGTCCGTGACGAAATCAGGTGTGCTCGAATTGCGGACGTTCGCTGGTCGAGAGTCAGTACAGGGCGAGGGCGTTTCACACGGCCATTGGGGGCGCGCAAAGCCGGCTCACCGCCCGCCATCACGGCACAACGCGCCGGCCTTGTCGGCTGTCACGCGTGCGCACTCGTTCAGACGCGTATCGAAGGAGAGGCCCACCAGCGCTGCTCCCGATGCCAGCATGTGCTGCACGAACGCAGGCCGGACAGCCTGGCGCGAACGGCCAGTCTGCTTCTTGCCGCCGCGTTTGCCTATATTCCGGCGAACCTGCTGCCGATCATGCACGCCTCATCCGTGGGCGGTTCGGAAGACGACACGATCCTTGGCGGCGTCGCGTATTTCTGGACATCGGGAGACTGGCCCCTTGCTGTCGTCGTTTTTGTCGCCAGCGTTCTCGTGCCGGTTCTCAAGCTCGTTGTTCTCACGCTTCTCACGGTAGCCGCTTCTCACGGTTCGGGATGGCGCGCTCGTGAAAGATCAATCCTGTACCGGCTCGTCGAGCGCATTGGCCGATGGTCGATGCTCGACGTCTTCGTCGTTGCACTGACGGTCACACTGGTGCATTTCGGCTCGCTTGCTGTCATCACTGCGGGACCGGCCGCCCTCGCTTTCGGAGCGGTTGTGATCCTGACCATGCTCGCATCGCATCAATTCGATCCGCGGCTCATCTGGGACAACGTGGACGCGGGGCAGCGTGACGCTCCAACTGCGAACGATGAAGTTCCGGCTGCTTCTCTCCCCACCAATCGCATATCCTGAAACAGACGATGCATCTTTCCAATCTATCCGGACCTGAATTCAAGCCGCGCAAACGTTGGCTGCCATCCCTCATCTGGTTAGTACCACTCATCTCTGCATTGATCGGGGTTGCCCTGGTGGTCAGATCCGTTGCAGAAAAGGGGCCGGTCGTGACGGTCACCTTCAATAACGCGGAGGGCATTGAGGCAGGCAAGACGAAGGTAAAGTACAAGGACGTTGAAATCGGTGTCGTGCAAGCCATTGCGCTGTCCACCGATTTGCGGCGCGTCATCGTGAGTGTCCAGTTGAGCAAGGACGCAGGGAAATTTGCGACGCAAGGCACGCGATTCTGGGTGGTACGCCCGCGCATTGGCGCCAACGGCATCTCCGGCCTCGGTACGTTGCTCTCTGGTGCGTACATCGGCGTGGACATCGGGCGCTCGACCGAGAGGCAAACCGCGTTCCTCGGTCTTGAAAGCCCGCCCATTGTCACCACGGGACAGCCGGGTCACCAGTACACGCTGCGAGGTGAGTCGCTGGGCTCGATCGATATCGGCGCCCCCATCTTCTACCATCGCATCCAGGCGGGTCAGGTGATTGGCTACTCCCTCGATCCACACGGCGCCGGCGTCATCGTGAACGTCTTCGTGAATGCGCCGTACGACCAGTACGTCGGCAGCAATACGCGGTGGTGGAATGCAAGCGGCGTCGATCTGCGTCTCGATTCCAACGGGCTGAAACTCAATACGCAATCACTCGCGACTGTCGTCGTCGGAGGGCTGGCGTTCCAGTCTCCGGCCGGGCAGGACGCTGGCCGACCGGCAGCAGACAGGGCGGAGTTCCGGCTCGCCGCGGACGAATCGGACGCCATGCGCGAGCCCGACGGCCAGCCGCTCAATGTCGTCATGCGTTTCAATCAGTCTTTGCGTGGACTGTCTGTTGGCGCACCTGTCGACCTTCGCGGTATTGCGCTGGGGCAGGTGACCGAGATTGGTATCGAGTACGACGAAAAGCAGAAGAGCTTCAGCATGAAGGTGTCGATGGCGCTTTACCCTGACCGGCTCAGCCGGCGCTCCAGCGAGGCGCTGCCGGCGCCGGACACGCCCGGCGGTCACGAGATGCTGCAGCATCTCGTGACGGAAGGGCTGCGCGGCCAATTGCGGACCGGCAATCTCCTGACGGGACAGTTGTATGTCGCGCTCGACATGTTCCCGAAGGCGCCGCGCGCGAGTGTCGACGTGCACAGCAACCCGATCGAACTGCCGACCGTGCCGAATACGCTCGACGAGCTCCAGGTGCAGGTGGCGGACATCGCGAGGAAGCTGAACCAGGTGCCGTTCGACCGGATCGGCGCCCACCTCGACGGTGCACTGGAGAACGCCAGCAAGCTGTTCGGGCATATGGACACCGAGGTCGTGCCGCAAGCACGCGACACGCTCGCTGCCGCACAAAAGACCTTCGCGACCGCGGAATCGACGCTGCGGCAGACGGCGCCGATGCAGTCGGACGTTCAGGACGCCATGCAGCAACTCACACGTACGCTGCAGTCGCTCAATGCGCTCTCCGAATACCTGGAGCGCCATCCGCAGGCGCTGCTGTTTGGCAAAAAAGGAGACCAGCAATGATCGCAATGCAATCCCGCTCGTCCCGCACCATGGTGAGGACACTCGTCTCTGTCGTTGGGCTGGCCCTTCTGACGGCGTGCGCAACGCCCGCGACGCGCTTTTATACGCTCGGAACCGACGCAGAGCCGACCATCGCCAAGAATACGACAAGCCCCGCTTTGCGGATCGAGGTACGCCCAGTGAAGGTGCCGGCCGCCGTCGCCAGGAGTCAGCTTGTGGTGCAGGTCAACCCGGCCCAGGTGCGGGTGCTCGAAGACGATCGCTGGTCGTCGGCCCTTCCGGACGAGATTCGCGATGCACTGGCTGCTCGCGTGAGCCAGCAGGCCGGCGCGCCCGCTGCCAACGCAGTTGGCCGTGATGAGGAGGTTCCCGTCTATCAGGTCGGCGTCGACGTTCAGCGCTTTGAATCGTGGCCGGGTTCACACGTACTGGTTGACGTCGTATGGCGTGTGAGCAGGTCTGCGGGCCTGGAGACCCTGAGTTGCCACAGCGTAGTGAGCGAGCCCGTGTCTGGCGGGTATCAGGCGATCGTCGACGGGCATCGTCATGCGATCAACGCGATCGCTGATCAGATAGCCGCGGTCGTGCGCAACTTCGCTGCGACCGCGGCGGATCGGCCGTTTAGCCCTGCGGGCGCGTCCAGCAGAACGGGAATGACAACGCTGTCCTGCCCGCAATTTATAGACGGCGCGCGAACCGCGGTCGACAGGGCGGCGGCTCCGCGCTCCGGGGCATAAATTCCCGGCGCATCGCCAGCCGGGACGGGGCCGGTTGCCAGACCGGCTCCCCTCACGACTGGCCGCGTTCAAGCTGCCTCGTCGGCTTCCTCGACGATGGGCAGTGGACGCGCGGCAATCTTTTCCGCCTCCGCGCGTTTCAGGCCGAGCATTTGCAGCAACATGGCTGCCGTGCGCTCGGGAAAGTGCTCGCCGCTGAATCCCAGTTCCTTCAGCAAACCCGCGGCGCTTGCGCCCGGCACGACATAGTTCAGTTCGGCCGCGATGGCAGAGAGCACTGTGCCACCCACTGCAAGATAGCCAATAAACGGGTCGGCGACGACGAATCGCTTTGCAGCGATGCCGTTTCGAATGTCGCGCAGGAGCCGCTGGCCCAGCCCACGGCTCAACGCACGCTCAGAAAACCCTTCGCGTATCAGAAAGCGTCCCCACACGGGATTGTGCCGCGCACGCAGGACCGTGTGGCGCACCGAGACGGCCACCACTTCCGCCGGGTCGGAAAGGCCCCCCGCGAGGCGATCGAGCACGTTCGCAAACTCTTCGAACACGTTGTCGACGAGCGTTGCGTAGATCACCTCCTTCGACTCGAAGTGGTTGTAGAACGAGCCAAAGCCGACATCGGCGGCCTCTGTGATTTCATTGATCGCCACGCCTTCCATACCCTTTTCGGCCATCAGCCTGAGGGCGGCGTCGAGCAGACGTGCGCGCGTCTCGCGCTTGCGGCGCGCACCGCGAGGCTCTTTTTCTTCGATGACGGCGGCCGGGGAGGCGGGCGCCGCTGGCGGGGAGCGCCTGGCCGCCCCGCGCTTGGTCGTGGTTGTCATGATGGATCCAAGTCTGGTCATGACCACAGTATAGATTCGAATGTCTATATTGACAAAATGATCATCTATGAGTTTAATGTCACCATAGGCTGTCGAGAGCCGGTCTAACTAAAACAGACGGAGTGACTGTGGAGACAGCAATCGGAATCGGCATCGGCATTGCGCCGAGCGCCCGGCATCACCTTCCCCATTTGCCCATCCGGGCATTACGAGCCGCTGTCCCTCCCGCGCCGGCAAATTGGCCGTCCGGTGAGCCTGCGAGCGCTCACGTGCTCCCGAGGTGCGGCGCGCCCGCGCTGCGGGCTGCATCACCCATCCCAACTGCCTGATTACCGTCCGCCATGAAACTGACTACTGCACAGCCGGCTCGTCACCCGAATCCAACGGCGAAAGCGAACGCATTGGCCTACCTCATGTTCGATCGGCCGGACCTCGGGCAAGCTGAACGGTTTCTCAATGACTTCGGGCTTCGAACGGTAACGCGTGACGAAGAGATGCTGCTTCTGCGCGGTACGGCCGCGTCGCACTTCTGTTATGTCGTACGCAAGGCGTCCAAAGCGCGATTTGTCGGGTTCGGCCTGCAGGTCGGCAGCGAAGCCGAACTGGACGCTCTCGCCAGGCTGCCGGGCGCGTCGGAGGTGAAAGCGTCCGCGTTGCCGGGCGGCGGCTATGTGGTGCAACTCGCGGATCCGTCCGGTTTCCGTGTCGATGCGCTCTGGGGCCAGGCGCCCGCCTCCGCGTTGCCGCACCGGCTCCCGTTGCCGTTCAATTCCGTCGATGCCGCCGTTCGCGTCAACGGCACTCAGCGACCGCCCGAGAGCGCGCCTGAAGTCATCAGGCTTGGGCACGTGGTGCTTGAACTCGCCGACTATCAGGAAACCTGTGCGTGGTACACGCGCCATTTTGGTTTTATCCCCAGCGACGTGCAGGTGCTGCCCGATGGGTCACCGGCTGTCGCGTTCATGCGGCTCGATCTCGGCGACAGACCCGCCGACCATCACACGCTTGCGCTGGCACAGGCGTTCGCCCCGACATACAGCCATAGCGCCTACGAGCTCGTCGATGCGGACGCGGTCGGTATGGGTCAGCGCGTCCTGCGCACGAGCGGATGGACGCATGCGTGGGGCATCGGCCGACATATCCTCGGGAGCCAGATTTTCGACTACTGGCAGGACCCTTGGGGAGACAAGCATGAGCACTACTGCGACGGTGATCTTTTCACCAGCGACACGCCGACGGGAATCCATGGCGTGAGTCGCGAGGCGATGGCCCAGTGGGGGCCGACAATGCCGCGCAGCTTCACCAAGCCCCGATTGACGCCCGCGAGCATCGCGGCGCTGATCGCAAACCTGCGCCGAAGCCCCGACGTCACGCTGGCGAGGCTACGGGCACTGTTCAAGATTTTTGCCTGACGTACCCCTTTTTCGAATCCGGAGACCGCCAACATGGCAATTCACGTTCTGCATTATCTGCACGATGGTCGCGCCCAGTGGGGCGTAGTGGCTCAAAACGCTATCACGCCGATTCCCGGTGAGTTCAAGACGACCGCTGAGTTTGTCCATGCCAATCCGGTCGAGCGGTTAATGACGCTGAATGGCCCTACGATTCCCGAAGCGGATGTGCAGTGGCTCTCGCCTGTGACCGCCAATCAGCAGTTCATCTGCCAGGGCGCGAACTACCGCCAGCATATGATCGAATCCGGCATGGACCCGGACGCGAAGAAATTCAACATGATCTTCACGAAGGCCACGAGTTGCATCGTTGCTGCGGACTCGAAGCTGGTGAAGCCGCACGAAGTGAAGTTCCTCGACTACGAGATCGAACTCGGTCTTGTCCTCAAACGCGACATCACGTCCCGCGCAACGATTACCGACGAGAACCTGCACGACTACATTGCCGGCGCCGTGATCGTGAACGACTATTCCGCCCGCGATATCCAGATTCCACAGATGCAGTTCTACAAGGGCAAGAGCTATCGCACGTTCGGCCCTGTCGGCCCGTACCTTTGCCTGCTCGAGAAGCACGACATGCCGAAGCTCAAGGAGCTCGTGCTGACGCTGACTGTCAACGGAACGGTTCGACAGAACGATTCCACTTCGGGTCTTGTCTACGGTCCGGCAGAGACATTGACCGAGCTGTCCGGCGTTCAAGACCTGCATGCGGGTGACTTGCTCGCAACGGGTACGCCGTCCGGTTGCGCGCTGATCATTCCGTCGCCGGAAAAGCAACGCGCCGCGGCACAGCTGCCCGAAGTGGAGAAATGGCGTCTTTTCCTCGCGTTGCAAGCCGAGCGACCGCAGTACCTTCAGGATGGCGACGTGGTCGAAGCACGTATCGTCAGCCAGGATGGCTCGATCGATCTTGGCACCCAGCGTAACGTCGTCGTCGCAGAGGCCGCATGAAAGGCGTCGCAAACGAGCAGGACGTCCTCGCTATCGAATCGCAGGGGCAGCAGCCGGCGGATCTACCGTCGAGCACCTACGAATTGATCTGCCGGGGCGCCGCCATTGATCCAACTGCACCCGCGCTTTCGTTCTTCGCAACCACGGACGACTACACGACCCCGGAGCGATGGACTTACATCGAACTGGTGCGCGACATCACACGTACGGCAAACATGTTGTCGCGGCTGGGTGTGCAGCGAGACACGGTCGTCGCTTATGTACTGCCGAATCTGCCAGAAACGCACTTTGTGATCTGGGGCGGCGAGGCGGTCGGCGTTGTCTGCGCAATCAATCCACTGCTCGAAAGCGACGCGATCGGCGAGCTGCTCAATGCCTCAGGCGCCAGCGTGATTGTCACTTTGGCGCCGTATCCCGGCACGGACCTTTGGCCGAAAGTGCAGGCGGTCTTGCACAAGGTTGCCTCGCTCGAGCATGTCGTGCTGGTCAACCTCGCCGACCATGCACCCGGCGAACAGCGATTTGCGGCTCGAATGCTTCAGCGCGGCGAGTGCTCAAGGTTGCATGGCGAGGAGGGCGTGCGAGGCGCGGTTCCTTCGCGGATCAGCATCCACGACTTCGGTGAAGCCGTCGCACGGGAGCCGGGCATAGCGCTCTCCACCCCGCACCGGATGAACCGGGACGACGTATCGTCCTACTTCTGCACGGGCGGCACCACAGGCCTGCCAAAAATTGCGATGCGCCGGCACGGCAATGAGGTGGCCAATGCATGGAGCGCCGGAGAATTTCTCGGTGAAAGCGTTGCGCCAGGCAAGACGATCTTCTGCGGATTGCCGCTTTTCCACGTGAACGCCGTGATGGTGACGGGTCTGCTGCCGTTTTCACGCGGTGCACACGTCGTGCTTGGCACGCCGCAAGGTTATCGCGGAGATGGCGTCGTCAAACGCTTCTGGGATATCGTTGAGCATTACCGGATCAACTTTTTTAGCGGCGTGCCGACCCTCTTTGGGTCGTTGCTGGACGTTCCCATCGGCGGCCGCGATATCAGTTCGCTCGAATACGGGTTGTGTGGCGCCGCGCCGATGCCGGTGGAATTGCTGCGTGCTTTCCAGGCTCGAACCGGAATCAGGATCCTCGAGGGCTATGGCCTCACGGAAGGTGCCTGCGTTAGCAGTGTCAATCCGCCGCTTGGCGAACGGCGGGTCGGCTCGATCGGCCTTCGTCTGCCGGGCCATGCCATGAAAGCCGTGATGGCCGATGAAGCGGGCCGTTATGTGCGGGACTGCGTGGCGGACGAGGTTGGTCAACTGCTGATCTCCGGCCCGAACGTGTTCATCGGCTATATGCGGCCGGAGCAGAACAACGGCATCTGGATGGACCTGGCTGATGGCGGCAGATGGCTGAATACCGGCGATCTGGGACGCTGCGACGCAGACGGTTACTTCTGGCTCACAGGCCGGAAGAAGGAACTCATTATTCGGGGCGGACACAACATCGATCCTGCAGCGATCGAAGAAGCGCTGCACCGACATCCCGCAGTGCAGATTGCCGCAGCAGTAGGGCGCCCTGATATGCACGCAGGCGAACTGCCGGTCGCTTATGTCCAGCTCAAGCCTGGCATAACGGCAAATGAAGCAGAAATGGCGGCGTTCCTGCGTGACGAGATCAGCGAGCGAGCCGCGTTTCCCAAAGGCATACGGATCGTTGAAACGATGCCCCTGACGGCTGTCGGCAAGATCTTCAAACCCGCGCTGAAGCGGATCGAAACCGTAGATGCCCTGCGGTCGGCGCTCGTGGAAGCTGGTGTTGAGGGGGCAACCGTCAGCATCGTTGAAGAAGCCTTGCGTGGGATTTCCGTTCACGTCGAACTCTCCGACGCAGCACTCGAACCATTGGCGACTTCCGCGCTTGGACGCTTTCCGTTCGCGTTCTCAATCGCTATCGCGGAGGGCTCCAGGGGCAGCGTTGACGGCAACGCAACGTAAGAGACGCACCGCAGGCCGAGCGCCTTGTGATGCGAGTTCACTAACATGCCGGGCAACTTGTCAAACCTGGCAACCGCGCAGAACGGCAAAGAGAAGTAACAGGCGTACGCAGCCCAGGACTCGATACGGTGCACAGGCACGAAGCAACGCGGGGATCCGGGTAAATCAATTCATTGTATTTAGTATGCCTATATAAAAGGAGATGATTTTTCGAGTCGGTCTATACATACGAGGACCGATCCAACGAGACGGAGCAATGGGCGGCTCGTTAAAGCCCTGAGCACGATAAAAAGATATTTAGCCGATGAGGCAGGAGAAGACGCGTGAGGAATTACGGGAAAAATGTTCGACCTGCCGTTATGGCGGGTTTTATCTGTTCGGCTGCGCTTGCTGGAAATGCGAATGCGCAATCGGCCGGAAGCTTCACGCTGGCGACAGGGTGGCTTTACGTAGCGCCACAGGGTCATGCCACGCCGCTTACCGTGGAAAGCGTGGGTGGTATGCCGGTCAATCAGCAATTAACGGGTAGTGGTGCGCACGCGTCGTCAACGAATACGCTCGGCATCACCACCGAGTACTACGTGACCGACCACATCGGCATCGCCACCCTCTTTGGCCTGCCACTAACAGTGAATCTTGTTGGCGACGGGACGCTCTCGAAGTACGGCACCCTCGGCACGACGAGGCCGATGCCGCCCGCCATCGAGCTTCGATATCACCTGTTTGAGGCTCAGTCAAAATTTCGTCCTTTCGTCGGATTGGGCGTGAACTACACGTGGTTCACCCAGGTTCGCGCAACCAACAACCAGTTCATCACGGATAGTGTCGGTCCTGGCGGATCGATACGTGCGACCCTCAGTGCGTCGTGGAACCCCGTGTTCGAGGTCGGGGCAAGCTACGCGTTCTCCAAACACTGGTCGGTCGGAGCGTCAGTTGGCTACATGCCGATCCAGACGCACATGACCATATACGGACAGACCGCAAACGGAACGCAGATCGTTTCGAAGTCGACGCTCCGAATCGAACCCATTAACGTATTTTTGAATGTCGGCTACACATTCTAGCGAGTACGACCCGCGTTCCCAGCCATCAATCGAGGCGGCGGGTCGTGCCGCCAACGCATCAATCGCGAGATTTTCCATGCTCATCGAAGACATCGAATACGTTATTTTCCGCCACCCGGACCTGGCTGCCGTCCGCGACTTCATGGTCGATTACGGTTTGCTGGATCGGCAACAGGGCGTTGCTGCAATGGGGTCCGGCTTTCCCGGGTCTTTAAACCACCACCAGACATGATCGCGCCCGCCTGAGCGGCTTGCCCGCTCGGGGAGCCGGTCCGCAATTCCATGATGCTTGCACCTGCGAAGCCTTCCCATTGGATCAAAAAGTGAAACGACAGATCCTCAAGACCATTCTCTTTGCTATGCCCAAGGTCCTCGACCTGACGGCACGCCGCTTCCCTGCCTATCGCGATCGGCTAAAGCAGCGCGATCTCGTCGCGTGGATCGGGCTCATGGATCAAAGCATCGGCCGCGTCATCAAGCTCAAGAACGGCCGCATCCGGTCGTGTGCCGGCAGGCATCCGCAGCCCGACGTGCGCATGCTCTTCAAGGATGTGGCAACCGCACTGAAATTTCTGTCCGCCACTCCGGACTACCTGGAGATCATTCACGCAGCGAAAAATTTCAAGGTGGTTACTGAAGGCGACGATGAACTGCTGGTGTGGTTCATGCAAACGCTGAGCATGATGCAAACCATCAGCCTGCCGATGGGTACGCCCATGTACGACGGCACGCAGCGCTACACCACGTGCACCAACGGCGGCCCGTTATTCGTGTACGTGAAAAATGGTCGCATCATTCGCGTGACGCCTGTCGATCTCGACAGCAAGGATGCTCCGAGTTGGGAGATCGAAGCGCGCGGACGCCGGTTTAGCCCGCCCCGGCGAGGCCTCGTTGCACCGCACGCATTGGCGATCAAGTCGCTCGTCTACTCGGACAAGCGCATTCTTCGTCCGATGAAGCGAGTCGACTTCGATCCTGACGGGGAACGCAATCCGCAGAACCGCGGCAAGTCGGCTTATGTGCCCATCAGTTGGGATGAGGCGCTTGACATCGTCGCGAAGGAGATTAACCGGCAAAAACGCGTTCACGGCCCCGGCTCGATTACGTTCCCGATGTCGTCCCATCACCAGTGGGGCAATGTTGGCTACTACCTGAGCGCGCTAACGCGCTTCGCCAACCTGATTGGCTTCACCCGGGTGGCTGCGAATCCGGATAGCTGGGAGGGATGGTACTGGGGCGCGATGCATCACTTTGGCAACTCGATGCGCGTGGGCGTGCCGTCAGGCTATGGCGGCATCGAAGACTGCCTGAGGGAGGCGGAAATGGTTGTCTTCTGGTCCTGCGACCCGGAAAGCACCAACGGGGCGTACGCGGGATTCGAAGGCACGCCGCGGCGTCTATGGGCGAGGGAACTGGGAATCGAGTTCGTTCACATCGATCCGCACTGCAATCCAACCGCGCAGTTGCTCGGTGGGCGCTGGATTCCCGTGCGCCCGCAAACCGATGCCGCGCTCGCGACCGCCATCATGCACGTTTGGGTCGCGGAGGGTCTGTACGACGAGGATTACGTTGCCAACCGCACGACTGGCTTCGATGAATGGCGCGCCTACCTGCTGGGGGAAACCGACGGCGTGCCGAAGACTCCCGAATGGCAGCAGTCCGAGACTGGCGTGCCAGCGAAGGATGTGCGTGCGCTCGCGCGCCTGTGGGGCAAGAAGAAGGTCTATCTCGCCGTCGGCATGACAGGTGCGGGGTTCGGCGGCGCAGGACGCGGCGCGACCGGGGCGCAATGGGCGCGTTGCATGATCATGATGATGGCGATGCAGGGGTGGGGCAAGCCAGGCGTCAATTTTGGGTGTCTGGAACTCGGCGCTCCGCATGACCTGCACTTCTATTTTCCGGGCTATGCAGACGGTGGCATGTCTGGCGACCTCGCGTGGACGGCCAATGCCGTGAACAACTATCAGCGCATGCCTCACATCCTGACCATGAATCCCGTCAAGCAGATGGTTCCCCGGCAGCAGCTACCCGATGCCATCATCAATGGCCATGCGACGGGATACCTGTGGGACGGCATGTCACAGGAAGCGCAGTTCGCGCCGTTCAGCTACCCGATGCCAGGCTATTCGCCGATCCACATGATCTATCGCTATGGCGGATCTGCTTTCAGCACCGTCACGAAATCCGGACGCTGGGCCGACGCCTACCGCCACCCGAGCATCGAGTTCGTGGTCAACCAGTCGATCTGGATGGAGGGCGAGGCGCAGTTCGCCGATATCATTCTGCCGGCGTGCACGTCGCTGGAACGATGGGATATTGGCGAATGGTCGAATTCGGGCGGCTATGCCCATCACGGCTTCAGCACTGTCAATCATCGCATGGTGATGATGCAACACAAATGCATCGAGCCGCTGGGCGAGTCCCGCTCCGATTACGACATCTTCACCGCGATTCTGACCCGTCTCGGGCTTGGCGGCGTGTTCACCGAAGGATGCGGCGAACTCGATTGGGTCAAGAGGGTATTCGACTCGTCGGATCTGCCGGATCACATTTCGTGGCGAAACTTCTGCCGCAAAGGCTATTACGTCGTACCACCCGAGAAGCCCGAACTGCGCCACCCGGTCGACATGCGCTGGTTCGCGGAAGGTCGTCGCAAGGATCTGCAGGAACCGCATCCCATGCCGTCGCAGTACGCCGAAAAGTTCGGCATGGGATTGCAGACGCCCAGCGGCAAGATCGAGTTCGTACCTGAGTTGCTGAAGCGACACACCGCCGACAACCCCGAGCGGCCGCCGCTGAACCGGTATATCCCGTCCTGGGAAGGGTTGCGCAGCGAACTGGCCCAGCGCTATCCGCTGCAACTGATTGCGACTCATAGCCGGTACAGCTTCCACACGCATTGCGACGGCAAGAATTCCTCGGTCAACAGCGTCGAAGATCATCGCGCTTTGATCGGCGGGCATCGATTCTGGTTGCTGCGGCTCGGTCCCGCCGACGCGGCGGCAAGGGGGATTGCCCACCGCGATCTCGTCAAGGTCTACAACGACCGCGGCGCTGTCATTTGTGCCGCTGACGTGTCGCCTCTGTTTGCCGCCGGCGTGGTCAAGTCATACGAGGCGAGCGCTGAATTCCAGCTCATCGAAATCGCCGGCGAGCGTGTCGAGATCGGCGGCTGCATGAACATGCTCACTCCTG
Organism: Paraburkholderia sp. CNPSo 3281; assembly: GCF_024206515.1. Lineage (NCBI taxonomy): Bacteria > Pseudomonadati > Pseudomonadota > Betaproteobacteria > Burkholderiales > Burkholderiaceae > Paraburkholderia > Paraburkholderia sp. CNPSo 3281. The sequence goes on from NZ_JAMBPS010000020.1 coordinate 107,743, forward strand.
ACCGGTCCCAGACGGCGGGCACGAGCAGCATGAGCCCGAATTCATGCCTCGTGCAGGTTGAAAAGTGGAAAGGCGCCGACGCGTTCATGCTCGGTCGCGTAGCGTGAGGAGCAGGCAATGAGCAAGTGGAATCTGGTTATCAAGGTCGGGCAGTGCGAGAACTGCCAGAACTGCGTGATCGCCGCGCGAGACGAGCACGTAGGCAACGACTTTCCCGGCTACTCGGCACCCGCTGCGGCCGATGCCGAAAGCCCCATCCGCATCCTGCGCCGGGTGCAGGGCGACGCGCACCTGGTCGAGACGACGTACCTGCCGGTCATGTGCAATCACTGTGACGATGCACCATGCATGCGAGTGGGCGGCGACGCCATCCGCAAGCGCGCCGACGGCATCGTCATCATCGATCCGGACAAGGCGCGAGGCAGAAAGGACATCGTGAAAGCCTGTCCGTACAAGGCGATCGTGTGGAATGAGGCACTGCAGCTGCCGCAGACCTGGATCTTCGATGCGCATCTGCTCGACCAGGGGTGGCAGCATCCGCGATGCGAACAGTCATGCCCGACGGGCGTATTCGAAACCGTCAAGCTCGATGACGCCGCGATGGCACTGAAAGCACGACGGGAAGGACTCAGGGTTTTGGAGCCCAAACTCAAGACAAAGCCCCGTGTGTGGTATCGCGGCCTTGAACGCTGGGATACCTGCTTTATTGGCGGTAGCGTCAGTGCACAGGTGGGGCAGATCGTCGAATGCGTCGCCGATGCCGCCGTCGCGCTGCATACGGGCGACCAGAAGGTGGCCGATACCGTCACGGACGCGTTCGGCGATTTCCGGTTCGCAGGCCTGGCCAAAGACAGCGGTCGCTATCGGATCGAGATACGTCATGACCTCGGCAATGCGTCGCGTGAATGTCTGATGGGCGAAAGCGTTTATCTGGGCGAGATCGAACTCGTCCAGTCGACCAACGAAGTCGAGGCTGCCTGACGCCACAACAGGAGAACCATGCTGGAGACGGCAGACCGATGGCCGTCAGTGCCGCCGGACGGGCGCTGTGCGGGCCGGCTGGTATGGGCAAGCGGTGCAGCCACAGCACGTGCGGCTGTACTGCATCGACTTTTCTTTCACTCACGCCCACATTTTCATTGTTGACTAAATAGTCAGAAATGAGTGTAATATACAAACATTCCGCACCATCGTCGAAGTCAAAAACTTCCGACGCGCTGGCGAAATGATGGACCTGTCCCCCTCGGTCGTTTCCCGGGCGATTGCGTCGCTGGAAGAGCGCCTTGGAGCACGACTGTTTCACCGGTCGACTCGGCAATTTTCGTTGACGGAAGCCGCGGAGCGCTTTTACGAGGGGTGTTGCCGCGTCCTCGACGATCTGGATTGCATGGAAGCGAGCGCTGCGGGCCACGGCCGGCTGCCGACGGGAGTGTTACGACTGGTTGCGCACACGACGGCTGCCCTGACGTGGCTGGCGCCGTTGATTGCGTCGTTCAGACGCAAACATGGAAACGTCACGCTCGATATCACGCTAACTGAGCGGCCCGTTGACCTGACGGCCGACGGTTACGACCTGGGCATCGTGCTGCCTTTCATGCTGGCAACGGATCTGGCGGTGACACGGCTTCTCCAGCGGTTGCCACTCGTCATCGTGACAACGGAAGCCTACCTTGGCAGGCATCCCTGACCACGGCATCCTGCTGATCTTGAGCAACATGCATTCGTGACGGTTCCGCCGTCGATGCACAAGCCATTTGTCTCGTTTCGGATAGAAGAGGAAAACATCGCTGTCCCGATCAACTACGAGATAGCTTCGAACAATCCGATCTTTAACCGCGACGTCATTCTGGAAGGATTGGGCATTGGTTTGCTTCCCATCACGCTCGTGGAAGAAGACATCAAGTCGGGACGACTCGTTCGACTTCTGGAAGACCTTGAGATCACGGATACCGCGGCGGAAGTCCGGCTGGCGTACATAGGGCGCGCATTGTTGCCAGCGAAGGTTAGAGCGTTTATCGATCACGCTGCGCAGTTTTTCGAAGTTGGCGAGGACAGTGCCACTCGTGCGCAGGTCGCCCGGGAACGCCGATGATGCAATGGGTAGTCAGGAGCTTGATGACTTTCCCGACATTTCGTCGCTTTCGTCCATACGAACCCGCTTGCCACGCACCTGGATCTCGTCTACGCATTCGCAAGACGAGCGACGCCGGAGAGGATGTCTGGGGTGGGGCGTGTCCACATCCGACATCTGGTTGCGATTTTTTGCACCATATTGACATAACAATCAATTTTGAATGTAATGTCATTACTGGCGTTTGATGACGTCCCAAGTGAGAGCGGTGTCATGGACACAGTCATCGCAGTCGGGAGCGTAAATGCAGGCGGCCGTTGCCAATTGAACACGATGAACGCAACACTCTTATCAGCAACAGCGGCATTGTTCGGTGCAGCCATCGGTGGCCTAACATCGCTTGTTACTCAACGAACCCAGGCAAGGGCAGAGTCGCTTGCGCACGACCGCATCCATCGGCAGGAACTCTACAGGGAATTTATCGAGCAGGCATCGCAATGCTATGTCCACGCGCTACAGCACAAAGAGCCGGACGTTACCGCTATCGTCAGTCTGTTCGCGAAGATAAGCCGCATGCGTGTCCAATCCTCTACGGAGGTTGCAATTGAAGCCGATCGGATCGGGCGAAAGATTGTGGATACCTATGATGCGCCGGAAAAAACTTTCCTTGAACTGCGCGAAATGCTCGCCGATGGTTCGATCGACATTCTGAGCCGATTCAGCGAAGTTTGCCGCGACGAATTCGATACCCTGCGGTCGGAGCAATTTTGAGTGAAAACTCGACACGCGGCTTGTGCGAATCGTCGAAGTTGAAGCCCGGCCATTGACAAGACCGCCAATATGACGACAGGTCGCCACAGAGCGGGTGATAGGCGGTGGCTGATTGCGCATGATATGGAACTGGCGCGAAGTGCTTCTCACATCTCAAGCATGCTGCACGAAGAAAGCATGCAGGCAGCCATCAAGGAAACGCTTCTTCAGTTTGAGGCCGCACACGGACCTGAGGAACTGAAAAAATTCACGCGCGCACTCGCCATGAAGCTGGAGGAGCGCGGAAACCTGAGAGCCGTAGAAGTCCTTCTGGGGTTTGTAAAGCGTGGCCCGTCGCCTGGGGCAACGCGTTGAACCTTCGCTCCGCACGCGTTCTCGCAGGAACGGCCGTGTACCAATGCGCCGAAGGAAACCTTGTATGGCAACAGTGAAGGCGGAACGTGAGTCCCCAGTTGCCCAGGGCGTCGAGTCGAGCCGATGTTCCGGGTCGCGTCATGGCCAGTCATTTGCGAACCGATTTCGTACAACGTGACTAGCGGTACCTGAAAGCGTTTCGATTGATCAACGTAGCGCAATGGGAGAGGGCAACAATGGCAAAGCGAATTGCTTATGTAACGGGGGGCATGGGTGGAATCGGAACCGCAATATGCCGGCGGCTCCATAGCGACGGATTTACCGTCGTGGCCGGCTGTGGGCCAAACTCGTTGCGTCGCGAACGGTGGCTGGCCGATCAGGCCGCGCTCGGTTTTTCCTTCACTGCGTCGGAAGGCAACGTCGCGGACTGGGAATCAACCGAGGTCGCCTTCGCCAAGGTGAAGAAGGAGATCGGCGACATCGATGTGCTGGTGAACAACGCGGGCATTACGCGAGACGGCGTTTTTCGCAGGATGTCTCGTGAGAATTGGAACGATGTCATCGACACGAATCTGACCAGCCTTTTCAATGTAACCAGGCAGGTCATCGAGGAGATGGTCGGAAAGGGGTGGGGGCGCATCATCAACATCTCCTCGGTGAATGGACAAAGAGGACAGTTCGGCCAGACCAACTATTCGACCGCGAAGGCGGGCATTCATGGCTTTACGATGGCGCTTGCCCAGGAAGTCGCGACAAAGGGCATCACGGTGAATACGGTATCCCCTGGGTACATTGGGACGGATATGGTTCGGGCCGTTCGTCCCGAGGTGCTTGATGCCATCGTCCAGAGCATTCCAGTCCGGCGCCTCGGAGAAGCCAACGAGATCGCTTCAATTGTCTCGTGGCTCGCCAGCGACGAAGCAGCCTTTTCGACTGGAGCAGACTTCTCGCTAAACGGTGGCCTTCACATGGGGTAGCGGTCTCGACCGAAGGCAATGGGCTCTCTCGCTGGTAACAGGGTGGCAGAGCCATTTCGGCGACCACCAGATGAAGTGGAGAGTGGGCCCGACGCGCCCTCTCCGCCACGCATCTGGTCGGCGGCCCCCTTGACGCCCAACCGCAGTGTCTACCGGCTTGCCACGGCCTCAGGATCGCTGGGCTGCCAACCACCACCAAGTGCCTCGAAGGCAGCAACCGCTGCCTTTGCCGATTCCGTTTGCGCCTGCACCCGCTCATCGGATGCGCGCAGCAAGTTTTCGTCGGCCTGCAGGACTTCAATCAGGCTGACGACACCTTTTTGATATGCCACAAACGAAGCGGCTCGGGCCCGCCCGAGTGAGTTCACTCCCTGCGTGAGCACCGCGGCCTCTTCTTCCCGCTTGACGAGTGCTGAAAAGGCGTTCTCCACATCTTCCGTTGCATGTAGTGCAGCAAGCCGATACGCGGCCAACATTTCGGCGTCCTGGCCCCTGGCCTGCGCGATCTGTGCATTGATGCGGCCGAAATCGAACAGACGCCAGCGCAGCCCAAGCACCCCGGCCGCCTGACTGGCGCCGCCAGTGAACAGATTGCCCGCGGCCATCGATGTTGCGCTCCCGATCAGTCCACTCAGAGAGAATTTCGGGTAATACTCGGCGATGGCCACCCCGATGCGCGCGTTCGACGCAGCCAGGCGACGCTCGGCCACGATCAGGTCGGGTCGGCGCCTGAGCAACTCTCCCGGCGTTCCCGTGCCCGCGATCCGCGGGGCGGCCGGGATGTCGCCAGCATCGACCAGCTCGGCTTGATGCGTGCCGGGCTGCGAGCCCAGCATCACATCCAGTGCGTTCATGGCCGCATCCAGTGTCGTCTCCAGGACAGGGACGGATGCCTGTACCTGGGCCAGCGCACCCTCAGCCTGGCTCACCTGAAGATCGGCCGCCAGTCCTTTTCCATACAGAAGCTTGATGGTCGAGAGCAGATCCTGCTGCGTTTGCACCTGCCGCCGGGCAACCTTCAGACGGGCCTGCAATCCACGAATCGTGATGTAAATATCGGCAGTCTGCGCCGCCACAGCCAGGCGTGTGGCCACCGCGCCGGCTTCCGAAGCCTGGTACTCCGCAAGAGCCGCCTGCCGCCCGCGACGCAGGCCACCGAACACATCCAGTTCCCAGCTCGCGCTGAAGTTGGCCTCGTAGTCGTTGCCGTAGCGGTCGAATCCGGGCGTCGAATTCAGGACCTGCCCCAAGGGCGTTTCGACAGATTGGTAGACTCGCGCCGCCTGGCCGCTGACATTGCCTGAAGGCAGCAGCGCGGCATTCGCTGCCCCGAGTCCTGCGCGCGCCTGCGAGACGCGCGCGGCGGCCTGCGCGAGGTCCAGATTCTGTTCCAGCGCGAGCGCGACGAATCGTGTGAGTTGCGGATCACCGAAACCCGTCCACCACGTGACCAGGTCAGCACTGGCCACCGCGTGCCGGTGATTCACTGCGTCCTGGCCCTGGAACTGCCCGGGCATGGCTACATTGGGCCGGACGTAATCAGGGCCCACGGCGCAGGCTGTCGAGAGGCCGGCAACAATGATCGCGGCAAGGATGTGATTGGGTAGCATGACCGTCTGCGCAGGGTTACTGTTGTGACCATAATACCAAATGGTCACTAGTTGTCTATTGCTGTATGCTATCCCCATGAAAAAAGCCACCACTCCCCCCATCACGACTCGCGGCCCCGCTGACCACGAGATACGAGATCAGATTGTTGTCGCCGCCACCGAGCACTTCAGCCGGTATGGCTACGAGAAAACGACGGTCTCCGATCTCGCCAGGGCGATCGGGTTCTCCAAGGCCTACATTTACAAGTTCTTCGAGTCCAAGCAGGCCATTGGCGAGATGATTTGCGCGAACTGCCTGCACGAGATCGAAACCGAGGTCAGGGCGGCCGTCGCCCAGACCGATCTGCCGCCGGAGAAGTTGCGGCGAATGTTCAGCGTCTTCACCGAGGCGAGCCTCCGTCTGTTTTTCCAGGACCGCAAGCTCTACGAGATTGCAGCATCTGCGGCCACGGAGAATTGGCAGGCCGTGCTTGCGTATGAAGCGCGCGTCCAGAAGCTGCTTCAGGACATCCTGCAGGAGGGTCGGCAGAGCGGGGACTTCGAGCGCAAAACACCGCTCGATGAGACCGCGATGGCGATCTATCTGGTAATGCGTCCCTACCTCAACCCGATGCTCCTGCAGTACAGCTTCGATTACACGAAGGTCGCGCCTGCGCAACTGTCCAGCCTCGTGCTCCGCAGTCTGTCGCCTTGATGGAAATTTCATTTGTGACCATTGACTAAATTGGTCACTTGAACCACAATGAAAGCCCCGATTCCTCCATCAATGGGACTTTCATGCTCCGGCGTCGCCTCGCTACCTCTGCAGTCGTCTGTGCACTGCCACTTGCGCTAGCCGCCTGCGACGGAAAAGCGCCTTCCGATCCGCGCACCGAGACGCCCCTGGTGCGCACCGCCATCGCCCAGGCGGCGATCCCCGCGTCCCGTTCGTTTACCGGAACCGTCGCCGCACGCGTGCAAAGCGACCTGGGATTTCGCGTCTCCGGCAAGGTGCTGGAGCGGCTGGTGGATGCCGGGCAAACCGTCAAACGTGGTCAGCTGCTGATGCGCCTCGACCCCATTGATCTGAAGCTTGCCGCGCAGGCCCGGCAGGACGCGGTCACCGCCGCGCGGGCACGGGCGCAGCAGACCGCGCAGGATGAGGAGCGCTACCGCGACCTGCGCGGTACCGGGGCGATATCGGCTTCGGCGTACGACCAGGCCAAGGCGGCCGCCGATGCCGCCAGGGCGCAGCTCAGTGCGGCCGAGGCGGACGCCGACGTCGCGCGCAATGCGACCGGCTATGCCGAGCTGGTGGCGGACGGGGATGGCGTCGTGATGGAAACGCTGGCCGAACCGGGTCAGGTCGTCAGCGCCGGACAGCCGGTGGTGCGCCTGGCCCACGCCGGGCGCCGCGAGGCTGTGATCCAGCTGCCGGAAACCCTGCGCCCCGCCATCGGTTCGGTCGCCCAGGCCACCCTGTTCGGTAACGGCGGCGCCAGCGTGCCAGCCACGCTGCGCCAGCTCTCGGATACGGCGGACCCGCGTACCCGCACCTTCGAAGCGCGTTATGTGCTGCAGGGTGCCCTGGCCGACGCGCCGCTGGGCGCAACCGTCACGATCGAGATACCGGACGCACGCGTGGCGCTCCTGGGCGGCTTGCAGGTGCCGATCGGCGCAGTGCTCGACGCGGGCAAAGGGCCCGGCGTGTGGGTCGTCAACGGCGAACCGGCCAGGGTTGCATGGCGGCCGGTCACGGTCCTGCACCTGGACGACGACAGCGCTCGCGTGTCAGGGGCGTTGAAACAAGGCGAGCGCGTCGTTGCGCTCGGTGCCCAGTTGCTGCGCGAAGGCGAACAGGTCCGGCTGCCCGGCCAGGCCGTCGCGGTGGCGAACGAAGGAGCCCGTCCGTGAGCGAAGGCCGATTCAACCTGTCGGCGCTCGCCGTGCGCGAGCGCTCCATCACCCTGTTCCTGATCTGCCTGATCTCTCTGGCCGGACTTCTGTCGTTCTTCAAGCTGGGGCGCGCCGAAGACCCGGCGTTCACGATCAAGGTGATGACCATCATCACCGCGTGGCCTGGTGCCACCGCGCAGGAGATGCACGATCAGGTCTCGGAGAAAATCGAAAAGCGCATGCAGGAGCTGCGCTGGTACGACCGGACCGAGACATACACGCGACCTGGGCTGGCCTTCACAACGCTGACGTTGCTCGACAGCACACCGCCGTCGGAAGTGCAGGAGGAGTTCTACCAGGCCCGGAAAAAAATCAGCGACGAGACAGCCAATCTTCCGGCTGGCGTGATCGGGCCGATGGTCAACGACGAATACGCGGATGTCACCTTTGCACTGTTCGCGCTGAAGGCGAAGGGAGAACCGCAGCGCCTGCTCGTGCGCGATGCCGAAACGCTGCGCCAGCGATTGCTGCACGTGCCGGGCGTGAAGAAGGTCAACATCATCGGCGAGCAGGCCGAGCGCATCTACATCCAGTTCTCGCATGACCGGCTGGCAACACTCGGTGTCAGCCCGCAGGACGTGTTCGCCGCGCTCAATGGCCAGAATGCCCTGACGCCGGCCGGCTCCGTGGAGACCAAAGGTCCGGAGGTGTTCATTCGCCTGGACGGCGCCTTTGACAACCTGCAGAAGATCCGCGACACGCCAGTCGTGGCGCAGGGCCGCACGCTGAAGCTGTCGGACATTGCCACTGTCGAGCGCGGTTATGAAGATCCGGCGACATTCATGATCCGCAACAACCGCGAACCAGCCTTGCTGTTGGGCATCGTGATGCGCGACGGCTGGAACGGGCTCGATCTCGGCAAGGCACTGGACAGCGAGGTCGGCGCAATCAACGCCGGGCTGCCGCTGGGCATGAGTCTGACCAAGGTCACGGATCAGGCCGTCAACATTCATTCGGCGGTCGACGAGTTCATGCTCAAGTTTTTCGCCGCTCTGCTGGTGGTCATGCTCGTGAGTTTCGTGAGCATGGGCTGGCGCGCAGGACTGGTGGTTGCAGCGGCTGTGCCGCTGACGCTGGCCATCGTGTTCGTGGTCATGGCCGCGACAGGCAAGAACTTCGACCGCATCACCCTGGGATCCCTGATCCTGGCGCTGGGCCTGCTGGTGGACGACGCGATCATCGCCATTGAAATGATGGTGGTGAAAATGGAGGAAGGCTACAGCCGTGTCGCCGCCTCTGCCTATGCCTGGAGCCATACTGCCGCCCCCATGCTCTCGGGCACGCTGGTGACGGCCGTCGGCTTCATGCCCAACGGCTTCGCGCGGTCCACCGCAGGCGAATACACCAGCAACATGTTCTGGATCGTTGGCATTGCACTGATCGCATCCTGGGTCGTTGCCGTGGTCTTCACACCCTACCTCGGCGTGAAGATGCTGCCCGACTTCAAAAAGGTCGTAGGGGGGCATGACGCGATCTATGACACGCCGCGCTATAACCGCTTCCGGCGGCTGCTCACGCGCGTCATTGCGCGCAAATGGCTGGTCGCCGGTTCGGTCGTTGGCCTCTTCGCCCTGGCCATCCTCGGAATGGGCGTGGTCAAGAAGCAGTTCTTCCCAATCTCCGACCGTCCCGAAGTGCTGGTCGAGGTGCAGATGCCCTATGGCACATCCATTTCCCAAACCAGCGCCGCTACCGAAAAGGTGGAGGCGTGGCTGGCTAAACAGAAGGAAGCCAGGATCGTCACGGCTTACGTCGGGCAAGGTGCGCCGCGCTTTTACCTGGCCATGGGGCCGGAGCTGCCCGATCCGTCGTTCGCCAAGATCGTGGTCCGCACCGACAGCCAGGACGAGCGCGACGCGTTGAAGCAGCGACTGCGTCAGGCCATTGCCGACGGTCTCGCCCCGGAAGCGCGCGTGCGGGTCACACAACTCGTGTTCGGGCCGTATTCGCCGTTCCCGGTCGCCTATCGCGTCGCCGGTCCGGACCCGGACACGCTGCGCGCAATCGCGGCTGAAGTTCAGCAGGTGATGGAGGCCAGTCCGATGATGCGCACGGTCAACACCGACTGGGGCACGCGCTCGCCCACGCTGCACTTCACGTTGCAGCAGGACCGTCTGCAGGCGGTAGGACTGACGTCCAGCGCCGTCGCGCAACAACTGCAGTTCCTGCTTACCGGCGTGCCCGTCACCGCCGTGCGTGAGGACATTCGAACCGTGCAGGTCGTCGCGCGTTCGGCCGGCGATGTGCGTCTCGACCCTGCCCGGCTCGGCGACTTCACGCTGGCCGGCGCCAACGGGCAACGCATTCCGCTGTCGCAGGTGGGCAAGGTCGACGTGCGCATGGAGGAGCCGATCATGCGCTGGCGCGACCGTGTGCCGACGATCACGGTGCGTGGCGACATTGCCGACAACCTGCAGCCGCCGGACGTATCAACGGCGATCACCGGGCTGCTTCAGCCGATCATCGCGAAGCTGCCCAGCGGCTATCGCATCGAGCAGGCGGGCTCCATCGAGGAATCGGCCAAGGCGACCACCGCCATGTTGCCGCTGTTCCCGATCATGCTGGCGATCACGCTGGTCATCATCATTCTCCAGGTCCGCTCGATTTCCGCGATGGTGATGGTGTTCCTGACGAGTCCGCTCGGCCTCATCGGTGTCGTTCCGACATTGATCCTGTTCCGGCAGCCTTTCGGTATCAACGCGCTGGTCGGCCTCATCGCGCTCTCGGGCATCCTGATGCGCAACACGCTGATCCTGATCGGGCAGATCCATCAGAACGCACACGCGGGACTAGATCCGTTCCATGCGGTCGTCGAAGCCACCGTGCAGCGTGCCCGCCCGGTGATCCTGACGGCCATGGCGGCGATCCTGGCCTTCATCCCGCTGACGCATTCGGTGTTCTGGGGAACCCTCGCCTACACGCTGATCGGCGGCACGTTCGCCGGGACGATTCTGACCCTGGTGTTCCTGCCGGCCATGTATTCCATCTGGTTCAGGATCCGGCCCGGCAACCCCGCGGATCCGCACAAGAGCCGGGATCATCAGTCATCGCGTTCAGAACCGATGACGCACGATGCGCTCGACGCGCGCAGTTAAGACACCATCAATTCACCAAACGGAGCTGTTCATGTCGAATTCCACGGTTGTCGTTGTGACCGGCGTGTCATCGGGTATCGGACGCGCCACCGCCGAGAAGTTCGCGCGGCGAGGTTGCCGCGTATTTGGCACGGTGCGCAGCATCGCAAAAGCGGTGCCTGTCTCCGGCGTCGAGCTGGTCGAGATGGATGTTCGCGACGATGCTTCGGTCAAGGCCGGAATCCAGTCCATCGTCGATCGTGCCAGGCGAATCGACGTGCTCGTCAACAATGCGGGAACGAGCCTGATCGGTGCCGTGGAGGAAACTTCGACCGCCGAAGCTGCGGCCCTGTTCGACACCAATGTATTCAGCATCCTGCGCACGACGCAGGCGGTACTCCCTCACATGCGGGAACAGCGTGCGGGGAGGATCGTCAATGTCAGTTCGGTGCTTGGCTTCTTGCCCGCCCCGTACATGGGCCTCTATTCGGCGTCCAAGCATGCCGTCGAAGGGCTGACTGAAACGCTGGACCATGAGGTGCGCCAGTTCGGCATTCGCGCAACACTGGTCGAACCGACTTTTACCAGGACCAACCTGGACATCAACGCCCCTCTGGCAAGCTCGAAAATCGCCGCCTATGACCGCGAACGGGCCCTTGCATCGAGCGCGGTCGTCAACAGTGTCAAAGGTGCCCCCGCGCCCGACGGCGTCGCGAACACAATCGTTGAAGCGGCGCTTGGCGCCTGGCGCATGCGTCGTACCCCGGCGGGTGAGGCCTCTCTGTTGAGCAAATTGCGGCGCTTCATGCCCTCCGGGCCCGTTGATTCAAGCTTGAGGAAAACATTCGGGCTTGCGTGAAGCCTTACCTCGCGCTGTAGCGCGGGCGAGTCCGTCGCCCTCGTGACGCCAGCAGACCCCCTAACCAGTGGTTCGCTTCAGGCGCCCGATGTCACGACGACTTCCGGACATTATCGCTGACCCCGCTGGAGCGGCGATGTTGTCAAGTGAGGCAGCAAGCAGCTGGAAAATTCAGATATGAAAAGCCAGGCCGTTGATTCTCCGGTATTAGCTATCGGAGAAGTCACCGCACTCGCGTTGAATCATTTTTTTTGCCCAGCGCGCAATGCGCGCTTTCTGGGCACATTTCGACAAAGAGCTTCGAGATTCCGACGTTACCGCATCGCAGTTCTGTATGCTCTCCTTGCTGCATCAGAGGGGGCCCCTGATTTTCGGCGACATGGCAGCAGAACTGGCAATGGACCGGTCAAGTCTATCCGCCAATCTCGCACCCTTGTTCCGCCGCAGGCTTGTTTCAACGATCGCCCACAAGGGAGATCGACGGAAACGTCAGCTGCACAAACGCCACAATCAATGCACTCGTCAGGGTCGATCACTTTGAGCTCGGTGAGCAACGCGGCTGAAGATTCAAAAATGCGGGTGTACCGTCGGCAATTTGATATGGCGGTTGAACTGAAGGGGGAGGCCCGGGTGAGCCTGCTCTGCATCGGGATTTCCGTCGCACATGGGTAGCAGGCCGCCCTTGCCGGCCTTCGAGAGGTGGCAGCCCGCGCAGTTCGCCTTGTTCGGGTCTTCTGCGCGTGAAGCGTCTGGGACTCGAATCTCGCGATGCACTTCAGCCGTATGGATGCCAGTTCGATGGATTCCAGGGCTCTATCCGGGGCGCGTCATGCTGACTCGCCTTGTTGGAAATCTGTAAGGATAAATTTCTTGGCAGCAGTGGAATAGGGACGCACGTGCGTGGTTTACCCACCAACACGGTGCGACCGCGGATCGATCGAGCCAGATCTGATCGTCAACGAACAACTTCCACGAAGCCTGCAAATGAGCCGAACGACAATTCAGCCTCTCTGGGTCCGCACGACACACTGGATCAACGCCGTGGCAGTCGCGCTGATGGTGACAAGCGGCTGGCAGATATACGATGCCTCGCCAATCTTTGCGCGACTAAAATTTCCCGCAAGCATGACATTGGGCGGCTGGCTGGGTGGCGCCTTGCAGTGGCACTTCGCGATCATGTGGCTGCTGGTCGCGAATTATCTTGCATACCTGTCCCTGAACATCCTTTCAAAGCGCCTGTGTAGAAAACTTCTCCCCATTCGTTTCGGTGCGGTAGCCCGGGATCTTGCCGCCGCGATGCGCGGCAAGCTGGGGCACGAGGATCTGACTCGCTACAACGCTGTTCAAAAGCTGGCATATGTGGTGGTTATCGTGGACATCGCGATCGTGATCCTTTCGGGGTTGGCGGTCTGGAAATCGGTTCAGCTACCTCTGTTGCGAACGCTGATGGGCGGATACGACAACGCACGTGTCGTCCATTTTTTCTCGATGAGCATTCTCGTCGCGTTTTTCGTCGTACACGTCATCATGGTCGCATTTGTGCCGCGCTCACTGCTCCTGATGATTCGCGGACGGTAAACGATCATGCGCCCACGCAAAAAACAAGCCAATGCGTTTCTCGTCTCGAACGCGGATTCGATCATCAAGGACGTGCGCAGCGAATTGAAGAGTCCTGCGCGCAGATTGCTCGGCAGACAGATACTCACGCTTGGCGGCATTGCCATGCTCTCGGGCTGCGATCTCTCGAACGACAAATCGGTGAATACCGCTCTGCGCAAGATGTCGTTCTTCAACGACCGCGTGCAGGCGCTGCTGTTCGATCCGAACAAGATGGCGCCGACGTATCCGGAGTCGATGATTACGCGGCCTTTCCCGTTCAACGCGTTCTATGACATCGACGACGTACCCGAAGTCGACGCCGCGACTTATCGGCTGCAGGTGGGAGGACTCGCGAACGGCAAACGCAGATGGACGCTCGACGAACTTCGAGCGCTGCCACAGGAAAGTCAGATCACGCGGCATATCTGCATCGAGGGTTGGAGCGCCATTGGACATTGGGGCGGTGTGCGTTTCTCCGATTTTCTCCGCCGTGCGGGCGCCGACACAACAGCGAAGTACGTCGCGCTCCATTGCGCCGATAACTATTGGACCAGTATTGATATGCCGACAGCCCTGCACGCGCAAACGTTGCTTACGCTGACGTACGACGGCGATGTGCTGCCGCCAAAATACGGCTTTCCGATCAAGCTGCGCATGCCGACCAAACTCGGCTACAAGAATCCGAAACATATCGTCGCAATCACGCTGACGAACGAGTATCCCGGTGGTTATTGGGAGAACCAGGGCTATAACTGGTTCGGCGGTTCCTGAAGTGCAATCGATTCCTCCCTCAACGCATATCCGCTACATGGAGCATTCATGACCATTCGACTGAAAGTTGGCGCGACCATTGCCGCAATGGCGCTTGCCGGCGGCGCGCTGGCGCAAACTCCTGATGCCAGGCCCGTACGTATTCGCGGCAATATCGTTTCCCTCGACGGCGATGTTCTCAAGGTCCATCGACGCAGTGGCGACACGGTCTCAATCGCCCTCGAGACAAACGTTCCAGTGTCGTCCGTCAAAGCGATGCAGCTGTCCGACATCAAGCCGGGTACGTTCGTCGGCACGGCAGCGACGACGGGCACCGATGGCAAGCTGACGGCGACCGAAGTCGTCGTCTTTCCTGAAGCCGCGCGTGGCACGGGGGAGGGTCACTACGCGTGGGACCTCGGTCCGAACAGCACGATGACCAACGCGAATGTTGATACTGTCGTGCAGGGCACGGAAGGTCGCAATCTGAAGCTGTCGTACAAGGGCGGCAGCAACGAGATCACGGTGCCTCCGAATGTCCCGATCGTCACCTTCATGCCGGCTGCGCGCTCCGATCTGGCGCCAGGCAAGCAAGTCTTCGTGGTTGCGAAACCAGCGTCACAGGGTACGTATGCCGCGCAGCGCCTGGTGGTCGAAAAGAACGGGGTCGTCCCGCCAATGTAAGAGGAAGCGTTCGGATTCCGCAGAAGTTCTTCGGCAATCACGATCCACGTGCCGGACCGGGGCCCGGACACCCATCCCGGTCCGGCGCGTGATGTCCTCTCTTCCCTGGCGCCAGCGGCGCGAGCGGGGAATTCCGATGCCCCCGAATGGAGTAGCAATGTCAATTGCCCAGTGCTTCACGAAGGCGTGCGGATTCCGCAATCCGCGGCACGCCTTGCTTCTTTCGCAGTGGGGCAGCAGGGGCCAAGATGGGTTTGCCGGCCCGCGGAGACCTTCCATACAACCGGTGACACCCGGAATCCGGCGAACGAACGGATTCGCAATCACGTAACACGCGGCGGGTCGCGCGGAGAGCCAGGCCACGTGCTGCGCATCAGCGCCTGCCGCGCTCAGTAACCACCGCCTGACGAATTGGTCGAAGTGCTTGACGCGCCATTGCCGCCTTGATTCATATCGCCGCTCGCGGCCACGGATCCAGAAACCGCGGCCATTCCGAGGCAAACGAGACATACAAGGACCATCCGAAGCCGCTTCATGATGATTTCCTCCTGAGGAAGCTCGTTGGAAGTTCCGCTGAGGGGTATCCAGCGAGGCATGAGTTGCGCAATTACCGACGACGCCGTCACGCGGTTCATCGCGAACGCAGGCGCCTTCACAACCATAAACGCAGCGCACAGACGCCTTATTCCTTACGCGCAACAACGATGCCCGTCTGATTGAAGGGCCGCGCCAATGCGGATGTATCAACCGGCGTCGGCGCATGGCTTCTTCTTGCCGTCTTTCGAGCTTTTTGCTGACTCGCCAGGCGATCTACGGCGCTACGACAAGCGCCGTATGCATCCCCGCTGCATAGTGTCCCGGCTTGTTGCAGATCAGCGCGTAGTGGCCGGGCACGAGCTTGAACGACACGCGCTTGGTCTTGCCCGGCGCGATGTCTTCGACTTCGCCGATCTTTTTCAGCTTGCGCTCCAGCACCCGTCCCTTATTGCTCAGGTTTACCCACATCTCGGAATGGCGCTGCTTGTAAACTGCCGCTCACGATGTTAACTTTTCGCTCGTGCGATGTCCCCGAAGCGAGGAGCGGCATTGTCGGACGCGAACAATGACGATGATTGGGCGAATGATGAGTTTGGTGCGGCGCAGTTGGGCGACGCTCGCCTGACGCAGCGTTTGATCGCACTCGCGCGACAACTCTCGCACGCTCCGCAATGTTCGTTTCCGCAGTCCCTGGATGCC
>NZ_JAMBPS010000191.1:0-606 GCF_024206515.1 Paraburkholderia sp. CNPSo 3281
CAAGTTCCTTTTTCTTTCCGAAACGGGGGCTAAATCGGTGCCGAACTGGGCGCTGCCCGACAACTTCAAGAACCACGGCAACTATGTCATCAGCCTCGCGAACGTCACGCGCTGGCTGGGCCAGCAGGCGGAAGCCCTGGGCGTGGAAATCTTCCCCGGCTTTCCGGCCGCCGAAGTGCTCTACAACGACGATGGCTCGGTCAAGGGCGTCGCCACCGGCAACATGGGTGTCGGCAAGGACGGCGAGCCCACCGAGAACTTCCAGCTCGGCATGGAGCTGCACGCGAAGTACACGCTGTTCTGCGAAGGCTGCCGCGGGCACCTGGGCCGCCAGCTCAACGAGAAGTTCAAGCTCGGCAAGGATTCGGATCCGCAGGTCTACGGCATCGGCATCAAGGAACTGTGGGAAATCGATCCCTCGAAGCACCAGCCCGGCCTCGTGATCCACACCGCGGGCTGGCCGCTCGAATCGGACACCTACGGCGGCTCGTTCCTGTACCACATCGACAACAACCAGGTGATGGTGGGCTTTGTCGTGGGTCTGGCGTACCAGAACCCGTATCTCTCGCCGTTCGAGGAATTCCAGCGCTACAAGACGCATCCGGA
>NZ_JAMBPS010000192.1:0-561 GCF_024206515.1 Paraburkholderia sp. CNPSo 3281
CATCGAACCAGTTCGCTACATCATGACCACAGCAAGAAGCCTGGCGCTCATTCTGGCATGCGTGTTTGCCTCTTCTCAGCAAGGCCGCGCGCAATGTGTCGACCTGGTCGCCAGTCTTGACGACGGTCAGTTGATGCAGTCGCGGATTGCGCTGGTCGACCGTGCCACGCCTACCGAACAGATCCGCATCCTCGCCTACATCTTCGAAATCGATCAGACCGGCGGCCTACTGTTGCGTCATCTGGTCGAGGCGGCGCGCCGAGGCGTGCCGGTCAAGCTGCTGATCGACGGCATCGGCCCCGAGCCGCACTACCCGTTCGAGGACGAGTTCATCGTCGCCCTGCACGAGGTGGCTCCCGGCATTGAACTCCGAATCTTCCATCCACGATCCGATCTCGTCGAGATTTCGCATCGCATGCACGACAAACTGTTCCTGGTTGGCGACACGGCCGTGATCGGCAGTACCTCGATCTGGGATGCGAGCTTCCGTAACTGGCTCAGCGAGCGCGATCTGATGGTGTCGGGCGACGCCGGCCAGGATGCTTCCTCCCTGCACGCCAT
>NZ_JAMBPS010000193.1:0-559 GCF_024206515.1 Paraburkholderia sp. CNPSo 3281
CTGCACCTGCGTGCTGGTCAGCGAGGCGATGCCTGCGGTGCCAAGACCGTTCACGAGCTGGCTCGTGCTCAGCGCGCGCAGGTCAGCCGAGTTCAGCTGCTGCACCTGCGTCGCGCTCAGTCCCGCGAGCTGGCCCGTGCTCAGACCCGAAACCTGTGCGCTCGTCAGCAGGTTCACCGACAGCGTCGCCAGCTGCGACGTCGTCAGCGCGTTCAGCGCCGTCGAGGTCAGCGACTGCACTTGCGACGAGGTCAGCTGGCCAATGCCCGCCGAGCCCAGTGCCTGCACTTCTGCCGTGTTCAGTGCGTTGAGGTCCGCCGTGCCGAGCTGTGCGACCTGGCTGGACGTCAGTGCCGCGATGCCCGCCGAACCCAGACCGTTCACCACCTGGCTGGTGCTCAGCGCCTTGATGTCAGCCGAACCCAACTGCTGGACCTGGCTCGAAATCAGGCTCGACAGCTGGCCCGTGCTCAGACCGGCCACCTGACCGGTCGTCAGCGAGGCGATCGCCAGCGTTGCGAGCTGGGCCGTGCTCAGCGCATTCAGCGCCGTCGTGGTC
>NZ_JAMBPS010000194.1:0-558 GCF_024206515.1 Paraburkholderia sp. CNPSo 3281
CGCAGCCACCAGTTTATTGCAACCCCTTCACCCTTCTGGCGCAAGCCAGTCAAGCTACCAGGGCGTACCTTATCCCGAAGTTACGGTACCAATTTGCCGAGTTCCTTCTCCCGAGTTCTCTCAAGCGCCTTAGAATACTCATCTCGCCCACCTGTGTCGGTTTGCGGTACGGTCACTGTGAAACTGAAGCTTAGAGGCTTTTCTTGGAACCACTTCCAGTTGCTTCTTCACCTAAGTGAATGGCCTCGCACCCTTGAATTCCGCGCCCGGATTTGCCAAAGCGCCTTCTCCAATGCAAGGACCGGGACTTCCAACACCCGGACAACCTTCCGCGATCCGTCCCCCCATCGCATTTCACAATGGTGCAGGAATATTGACCTGCTTCCCATCAGCTACGCATTTCTGCCTCGCCTTAGGGGCCGACTCACCCTACGCCGATGAACGTTGCGTAGGAAACCTTGGGCTTACGGCGAGGGGGCCTTTCACCCCCTTTATCGCTACTCATGTCAGCATTCGCACTTCCGATACCTCCAGCACGCTTTTCAACGCACCTTCGCA
>NZ_JAMBPS010000195.1:0-554 GCF_024206515.1 Paraburkholderia sp. CNPSo 3281
GTAAGCAGCCGGTGAAGTCATCTTGATCGGCAAGTCGTGCCACCCCAGGATCATGTCCATTCAAATTTTAAATGGACAGGTGTACACGATGGACGAAGTCGAGGTTGTACCGGATGTCGTTCAGCCGACGCGGCGCCGTCGGCATAGCAAGGAATTCAAGGAGACGGTCATTCGGGCGGCAATGCAGCCGAACGTGTCGATTGCGGCGGTGGCACTGCATTACCGGTTGAACGCCAACCTGCTGCGCAGCTGGGTTGCGGCGCGGGAGGAACGCGATGCCGCTGAAGCGGCCCGACAGGAATTGAATGTCTCGCCGCCGGAATTTGTGCCGCTGCAGATGCAGAATGGTGTTGCAGCGGCGACGCACATCGAGATCGAGGTACGCAGGGGCGCGACGGCAATCACGGTGCGCTGGCCGCTGTCGGCCGCGAGCGACTGCGCAACGTGGCTGCTGGGGTGGTTGCGTTGATTCGCATTGATGCCATCTGGCTCGCGACGGAGCCGGTCGACATGCGCGCTGGCGTCGATACGCTGCTCGCACGCGTGGTCAAGGT
>NZ_JAMBPS010000196.1:0-552 GCF_024206515.1 Paraburkholderia sp. CNPSo 3281
ATGGTGAATGGCTCCGGAGCGTCTGTCACCTCGCACCACCAAAATGAGTGACAAGGCAGTCATTCATCCCGCTGCTCGCTACGCGCGCTGCGGTTGGGCCTGCAAGGGAAACCGGGTGCCACGCCTGGGCATCCGCGAGAACTCATGTGCCCCGCCGGTTTTTGACTATGCCCTTCGGCGCGCGGAGCGCCGCCGGAAGGATGAGCGCCTTGTCACTCCGATTGGGGGCGAGTGGCGACAGACGCTCCGGAGCCATTCACCATTTACGGCGAGATGTGAACTGTGGCAGGCGCTAGCGGTTTGAGCGGCTTTCTTTTGCCTACTTTTCTTTGCCGCTGGTGTACAGACCGGAGACATGATTGACAGGTGTATGGGGACATGGTTGACACTTTTGGGCAACCCAACGCCCGAATCCATCCATGCCCTGGAATGTAAAAGACACCATGAGCCTCAGACAGGAATTCGTCAGTCTGGCAGCCGCACAGAGCCTGCCCTTCAGTGAGCTGTGCCGGCGTTTCAACATCAGCCGCCAGACCGGCTACAAATGGCTTG
>NZ_JAMBPS010000197.1:0-533 GCF_024206515.1 Paraburkholderia sp. CNPSo 3281
GGCGATCGCCTCGCTGACGACCGGTCAGGTGGCCGGTCTGAGCACGGGCCAGCTGTCGAGCCTGATTTCGAGCCAGGTCCAGCAGTTGGGTTCGGCTGACATCAAGGCGCTGAGCACCAGCCAGGTGGTGAACGGTCTGGGTTCGGCGGGCATCGCGGCACTGACGTCCAGCCAGGTCGCACAGCTCGGCACGGCGGACCTGAGCGCGCTGAACACGGCAGAAGTGCAGGCACTCGGTTCGGCGGGCATTGGCCAGCTGACGTCGTCGCAAGTGCAGTCGCTGACCTCGACGGCGCTGAACGCGCTGACGACGTCGCAGCTGGCGACGCTGTCGGTGAACCTGCTGACGAGCGCACAGGTTTCGGGTCTGAGCACGGGCCAGCTGTCGAGCCTGATTTCGAGCCAGGTCCAGCAACTGGGTTCGGCTGATATCAAGGCGCTGAGCACCAGCCAGGTTGTAAACGGTCTGGGTTCGGCGGGCATCAAGGCACTGACGTCCAGCCAGGTCGCGCAGCTCGGCACGGCGGACCTCA
>NZ_JAMBPS010000198.1:0-528 GCF_024206515.1 Paraburkholderia sp. CNPSo 3281
GCGTAAGCTGGTCGATACGTGTTTGCCGGTACTGCAACTCTCTTTCTTTCTCGGCGATCTCGGCCATCAGCTTCGCGTTCAGTTCGCGTATCTGTTCGGTACTGAGGGCGTCGAGATCGGCAGGTATGTCCATGACGACCAGTCTGCCAGAGCGGCGCCGGACGCAGCAAGGGAAACAGTTTACGTACTTACGGGGCTCAAACCACCGTGATCGCGTGATCCGGCGCGAGAGTGCGCCACGGCAGTCCCATCACCAGGGCCTGAAGCTGTTCAGGGCTCAGCCCCACGCTCACCGCCTGCTCGCCGTTCGTCCAGACGAAGCGCCCCTTGTTAAGCCGCCGAGCGGCAAGCCATATGCCCAGACCATCGTAGACCAGCACCTTCATTCGCGTCGAGTGACGATTGGCAAACAGGTAGGCATGATGGGGCCTTGCCGCGCCGAACACCTTGACCACGCGTGCGAGCAGCGTATCGACGCCAGCGCGCATGTCGACCGGCTCCGTCGCGAGCCAGATGGCATCAATGCGA
>NZ_JAMBPS010000199.1:0-527 GCF_024206515.1 Paraburkholderia sp. CNPSo 3281
TGGCGGACATCATCATCGCGGCCATGCGCGGCAACGTCAGTGTGCGATTGCGGGTAAAGGCGGTGGGGGTGCGGCGCACGCGCTCGGCGAGCGCCGGATCGAACAGGAAATCGGAGAACTCAGCCAGAAGTCGGGAAGACGCCGGTATTTGAGTTCATATCGTTGATTTATCAGGAAGTTATGGTGTGAAGTTTACAGGTCCCACGGTTCGTTTACAAGCACTTCCGGGGCTTAAGTTGAGAGCATTGCTGTGCGGGGCGGCACCTACTTTTCTTTGCCAGCGGTGTACAGACTGGAGACATGATTGACACATGTATGAGGACATCGTTGACACCTGATACTCACGGCAATGCTGCTTTCAGGTCAAGTGTCGCGACACGGTGATGGGCAAACCAGAGCTCGAATACACCGTCTTCGTCGTCCTTTGGACGGGCCGCCACGCGCAGCCCCTTGAGCGCAATCGAGAGCTTCAGTTTCTGCCCCCGCAAGCGCACCAGACCACTCGAATTGACCAGCAACACCTCATC
>NZ_JAMBPS010000200.1:0-525 GCF_024206515.1 Paraburkholderia sp. CNPSo 3281
TTCTGCGCATCCAGCGCTGCCTGGACAGCCTCGCCCCGGTTCTCTCGGTGATTCACCGCACCCGATGTCGAATACAGCCGTCACGCTCCTGTCCCAGGCCACCCAGAAAGGCCAAGCCCCATTTCTATCTCGCCTACAAACTCGCGTAATGCGAAGGCTTAAGTTGAGAGCATTGCTGTGCGGGGCGGCACCTCCTTTCTTTGCCGCGGCAAAGAAAGGAGGCAAAGAAAGCCGCTCAAACCGCCAGCGACCGCCACGGTTCACCTCGCACCACTAATGGTGAATGGCTCCGGAGCGTCTGTCACCTCGCACCACCAAAATGAGTGACAAGGCAGTCATTCATCCCGCTGCTCGCTACGCGCGCTGCGGTTGGGCCTGCAAGGGAAACCGGGTGCCACGCCTGGGCATCCGCGAGAACTCATGTGCCCCGCCGGTTTTTGACTATGCCCTTCGGCGCGCGGAGCGCCGCCGGAAGGATGAGCGCCTTGTCACTCCGATTGGGGGCGAGTGGCGACAGACGCTCCG